>JALYZY010000239.1 GCA_030948665.1 Actinomycetota bacterium
GCGCCGAGGTGGACTGGAAGTCACGCGCGAGACGCGCGGAAGCGGAGCGCGAGGCGGCCCGGGCGATCGCGTACTCGAGGAGACTCGCACTCGATGCGCGCATTCAAGCGCTCGAGCGGAGCCTCCATAAGAGGGAGGAGAGCAGCTCATGGCGCGTCACAGAGCCGCTGCGACGCTTCAACCTCTGGCGCCGCCGGCGGCGTGCGCAGATATCGGTGAACTGACCCTGAGTAACACCCAGTCACTCGCCGACGCGGCGCCGAACCTCACCCCGCCACCCGGGAACCCGAGGTTTCCGCTGTTCGACTCCCTGCGGGCGATCGCCGCGCTCCTCGTGTTCCTCGGTCACACCGTCACCTACACGTTCTCCTTCACGACCCACTCGAACCTGTTCCTGCTCGCGGTCCAGTTCTCCTATCAGGGGGTGGCGATCTTTTTCTTGATCTCGGGATTCCTGCTCTACCGGCCGTTCTTGGTCGCCCGTCAGCGCGGCCGCCCCTACAGCATCCCCACCTTCGGGCGGCGGAGGATCCTGCGAATCGTCCCTGCCTACTGGGTGGCGCTCAGCATCTTCTTGCTACTGGGGTTCGTCACAGGGATCAGCCCGCACAATTGGTGGATCTTCTACGGGTTCGGGCAGACCTACGACGCTGGCACCATCAGTCAGGGGATCGGAGTCGCTTGGACGCTGTGCATCGAGGTGACTTTCTACGCCGCCCTGCCGCTACTCGCCTGGGCGGCTTCGCGCCTCGGAAGGGATCGCTCATCCGTCGCCGGCGATGTCGTACTGCTCGTGGGGCTGTCGGCGGCATCGCTGGCGTTCCGGGCTCATTTCCACTCCTTCGCCGACTTCCCGGAAGTCTCCACGCTGGCCGGAACATTTACCTGGTTCGCGCTGGGCATGGGGCTGGCCGTGCTAAGTGTCCGTGATGCCGGTCAGGGCGGGGGCTCCTCGCTGGGCCGGTTCGTGACCCGTCGACCGACGGAGTTGTGGGCCCTCGCGATTGGCGGGTTCGTCCTGTTCTACTTCCTCTTGCGAGGTCCTCCCACCGTGCTCGCGGCGCTGACCGAGCACCTTCTGTACGGCGTGGTCGCGCTGCTCGTGCTCCTCCCGGGCATCTTCGGTGAGCGCCCGCGCGGCCTGCCGACGCGAATCCTCCGCCTCCGCGTGCTGGCGTGGATCGGTCTTACCTCCTACTCCTTCTACCTCTACCACACGATCGTGCTAGCGCAGCTCAACACGCTTGTCTCCGACCTGCATGGGCTGCCGCGATATCTGTTCGTGCTCGTGTTCGGGGTGGCGTTGTCGTGCGCGTGCGCAGGGATCAGCTACTACGTCGTCGAGCGGCCGATGCTGCGGTTGGGAAGGCCCCGGGCCAGATCCACCTCCAAGGGCACGCCGGGCGGCGATACACCCTCGCCCGAGGCTCCCGCCGCGTCCCAGAAGGCCTAGCGGCGGCAGCCGGAGGTAGACGTCAACGATCTGCTGGTCCGTTCATCGCGCGGCGGATCTGCTCCCTGGAGATGACTGATTGTCCGGGCGCGACGCCAGCGCGCGCCCGCAGCTGCGACAGGCGCTCCGCGACCGAGAACGCGCTTGACTCGAGCATCCGCTGAAGCACCGCCTCCTCTCGGACCTGACGCGCCAGCGCACTCCACAGGGCGACCCGCAGCGAGTGCTCCTGGGCGATGTGAAGGACACGATTCTCCTCCAGTCGGGCCAGCAGCGGGTTGCGATCGAGCGGGTCCATGATCAGCGCGACGGCGTCGGCCCAGCGCGCGTCCCGATGCCAGGCCACGCCAAGGCCGAAGAACGCCGGGAGCACGGCCAGACGCAGCCCGTCGTGCCGCTGGACGAATTCCTCGACGGCGGTCAACACGCCGTTTCGCGAGCCGCCTTCCCGCGCCGCGGAGCGCGGGTAAGGGAGCCCGTCGGGGCGGCTCCCCCGATCGCCGGGGAAGATCCCGGCGCCGTCGCCGATCACCGGGTGGCTGAACTCAGCTGGAATCTGCACAGCGTCGAAGTAGTCGTCGCGACGGGCATGCGGCCAGCTGACGTCGTGGAACAGCAGCAGCGGGAGCGCCCGGCCACCATCCCGCTCGCCGACGATGCGTAGCTCCTCGCGGACCGTGTAGTAGTTGTGATCGCCGTCGATGATGAGCACGTCGGGGAGTGCGATGTCGGGCAGCGCCTCGAGGCTCGTGCGCCGGACCAGCTCGAGGCCCGCGTGCTCGCCCGCAAGCTCGACGAGCGAGGGCTGCGGCGAGGGATCGACGGCCATCACAGTGGCCCCGGTCCCCGCCGCCCAGTCGATCAGGACACGCGTCAGGTCACCCGCGTAGGCGCCGACCTCCACGATCGAGCGCGCCGCGACGGCGTCGAACAGCGCCAGCAGCACCTCCGCGTGGTGCACCATCGAAGCGCCCCATCGCAGCGGATCGTGCAGGTAAGGATCAAACTCCTGGTTGGGGGTGCTCACCGGGTCGGGCAGTCTAGTGACGAGCGCCCGGGCTCACAGCTCTTCAGCGATCCGTGGGGCCTCGCGCCCGAAGATCCACACGGCAAAGACGCATATGCCCAGGTAGATCGCGAGCGAGGCCACCAGCACGGAGACGCTGCCTGCGGCGGCCAGCGGCCCGGGCGCGCTCGGCTGGATGATCCACTTGCGGGCGAGCTCGAAGATCGGCACGAGTGGGTTGAGCGGAATCAAATGGCGAGCGATGTGGTGGGAGCCGAGGAGGTTGATGGGGTACATGATCGGGGTCATGTAGAAGAGCACTGTCGAGAGCACCGACCAGATGATCCCGACATCGCGAAAGCGGGGATAGAGCGATGAGACGATCATCGAGACGGCCACGGTGAGGATCAGCAGCGCCACCAGCGGGATCGGGAACAGCAGCCAGGTCCATCGCGGCGTCACCTGGAACCCGATCAGGAACCCGACGACCACGATCAAATTCAGCCCCAGGTTGAAGAGACTGGTCAGCACCACCGCCAGCGGTATCACCAGGCGCGGAAACTGGGTCTTTCGAACGACGCTCTCCTGCATGACCACTGATTGCACCGAGGTCAGCGTCGCCTCCTGGAAGAAGCCGAACAACACGATGTTCATCAGCAGCAGCACCGGATAGTGGACGGCCCCGGCACTGAGGTGCACAAGCTTGGTGAACACGGTGACGAGCACCGCGAACAGCATCAGCGGCCGCGCCAGCGACCACAGGTAGCCGAGCACGGTGTCGAAGTAGGTGCGCTTGAACTCGTTCGCGGCGATCAGGTAGAGCAGTTCGATCGACCGCCGCCAGC
>JALYZY010000009.1 GCA_030948665.1 Actinomycetota bacterium
GACGACGGCGCGCTCGCCTCGGGGGCGCCGGTGCACCATTACGCCGCGCTGGTCGGCTCGGGCCGCACCCCAATCTCGGGTGTCGCGGCGGCGACCGGGGGTGCCTACCGCGGTCCGCAGGGCGCCACCACGTGCGCCGCCAGTGACAGCACCTCCCTACCCAGAGCCTGCGACGACGGCCCCTACGGCAAGGGCACCGGCGGCGAGCTTCGCTATACGGTGAGCGTCCCCGCCCACGGTACGGCGACCTTCTGGGCGGGCGTCGGCGGCTCAGACGCGGGTCTCGCCGACGCCCGGTCGCAGCTGGCCGGCGCGCTCCAGAATCCGAGCGGCGAGCTGGCGGCGAAGATCGCCGCGCGCCGCGCTCTGGCCGCCCAGACCGTCGTCTCACTGCCGGGGGACCGGTTGCTGCAGAACGCGATCACCTGGGGCAGGCAGAACATGGCCGATCTCACCCAGACGGCCTCGAACCTGCAGATCCGCTGGACCAGCCAGGGTACGCAGTTCCCGGCGCCGCTCGGCGCCGTCGCGCACGCCAAGTGGTTCGGCGCGGGCTTCCCCGACTACCCGTGGATCTTCGCCACTGACGGCGAGTACATGGCCTTCCCGGCCGTCGCGCTCGGACAGTTCTCGACGATCGAGGATCACCTGGTCGCGCTGCGCGCGATCTCCGACATCCTCAACCACAACTCCGGGATCGTCGTCCACGAGACCGTCTCGGACGGCTCGGTCTACTTCGGCCACGACAGCCAGAGCACCGGCTCGGACGGCACCGTCACCAATGACTTCAACACCGACGAGACGGTCAAGTTCCCGAGTGCGCTCGCGCTCGTCTGGCGCTGGACCGGTGACAACGCGTTCCTGCGCGAGCTCTATCCCTTCGCGGTGCGCAACCTGCAGGTGATCGCTCAGCGCTACTCGGACCCGAAGACCGGCTTCCCGCTTGGCTCGGGGAACGTCGAGCGGCCCGGGATGGGGCCGATCAAGCTCGACAACGCCGTCTACTACATCCGCGGGCTCTACGACCTGGCTGACATGGCCCATTTCCTGCACCACGGCGCGACCGCGGGCTGGGCGAACAACCTCGCCGCCCGTTTGCGGAGCGAGTTCGAGAGCACCTGGTGGGATCAGCCCGCCGCTCAATACGCCGACTCGCTGCTCACCCCGAGCTACACGCAGTCCTTCCAGAAGCACTGGATCGGCGTTGTACCGATGGAGGCCGCTCTGACCCGCGGCACCAATGTCACCCCGGGTCTGGCGGCGCCGGGTCGTGCGAACACGGCGCTCGCCGGGCGCCAGAGCTCGTGCTACAGCGGCGAGCGCCCCGGAAACCTGGGGCTCTTCCACACCGGTTGCGGCGGCGGCGCCGACGGCAAGGGCGACTTCGAGATCTTCTCGCTGACAACTTCGATCATGGCCGTCGGCGAGGGCAACTACGGACGCCTCGGCGCCAGCCAGCAGCGGCGCTATACGGACGCTAACGCCGAGACGATGTTCTCCGAGCCAGCGACCGGCGGCACGCCCGACGAGCAGCCCGGCGCAATGCCCGAGATCTTCCCGTCGGCTCCCCAGGGCAACCCGGCGAACGCGATCCCTGCCAACATCAACCGCTGCTGGACCTGCCGCTCGATGGTCATGCAGGGGTGGGGCAATTACGGCACGGTGTGGCCGGTCGTCTCCCAGCAGCTCGGCGTCCGGCCGTTCATCGGGCAGGGCGCGCTCGAGGTGATCCCGCAGGTGCCGCCCGGTCAGCCGAGCGTGGCCGGGTCGAACATCCGCCTCGGCGGCGGGGCGCTGAACGAGCTCGCCTCGCACTTGGGCTCTCGCTACACGACCCGCGTGCTGCTGAGCGGCCTGAGCCTCAGCTCGGTGCGGGTCGGCTCGACCCTACCGGCCGGCACTGGCCGCTACCGGGTCACGCTCGACGGGCGGCGGGTCAGGCACCCGCGCGCAGTTCAGACCCACCGCGGGCTCGAGGTGACGGTGCCGGTCAGGGGCGGCGGCCCGCACACGGTCGTGATCGCCGCCGGCTGACTGAGACTGCTAGCGGGCTCCGCCCAGATAACCGGTGGAATGCTTGGGTGGGGTCCGCTCGTGCGTCTCGCCGCGTGCGTGGGCGGCGCGATCGTATTTGCTTGACGCTGACCGTCCTGTCCGCCGCGCCGCGGCCGGCGCGGCGCAGCATTGCCTCGGTCGAGCGCGTGGGTTTTCATGGCAATCGGGACGAATTTGAGATTCCGCACGGAACGCTTACAAATAGGAGTACTGTCAGTAGGTGGCTGGCCCTGCGGCCAGGATTCTCAGCCCAAGCCCGGATGCCACCGACGGCGCTACTGCGCCACGAGGCGCGAGGCGGGGGCTACTGGTTTTTGACTGCGGGGCCGGTGCGGTGCTTCTACGGGCGTTACCCCGCCGACCCGGTGGACGCGTCCCAATCTGATTCACCGCGCGAGGGTTCTGGCCCTCTTCCTTCCGCGCGACCCCATAGAGGGACGGGAAAGCCTGAAGACCATGCCGCGGACGGAACACAATTGGGCAGCACCCAGGCGAGGCGAGTTGACTCGCGATCGCGGCTCGCGGCCGCTCTCGCACGCGATTGAGGCGCGACGCCGTCTAAACGCCATGCGAGCGGATCGCACCCAGACACAAGCGAGACCCGCACGCTTCGAGCGAGCACGCCACACGTACCTCACGCAATCACACGACGAGACAGACCTACCGACGCCCATTCTGGCGAACAGAGGAGCGCATATGCCCCCAGCTGAGGTCCCAACCAAAGTTTCGCAACGCAACCCCGAGGCCGCTCCGGCTCGCTCTGTGCGCCGTGCGACCGCCCGGCGCGCGAGCACTAGGCGCGCGACCGCGCGCAGCCGCCAGAGCGACACCGAGGCGAGCATCATCGACTTCCTCGCTCAGCACGCCGGGAGCACCGCGGGTGATCTCGCCAAGCGCCTGAACCTCAAACCCGCAAATGTCTCAACCCGCCTGACCCAGCTCGCGAAGACCGGCGAGATAAAACGGGCATCACGCGGCTACAGCACGAACTAGGCGACACGACTCCGCAGACTCCCGCACCCGCTCCGTCGCACATAGTGAGCCAGCCTAGATGTAGTTCCTGAGTAGGTTGGTCCATCCGGGCCTCCTTGGAGGGTGAGAGCTGCCAAGCCAACTCAGTCCCAGGGAGGACACCGGATGAAGCTTCAGCTAACGCGGCGCTGCGCCCGCAAATTGGTCGGGCGCTATCGCACCGAGGGCGAGCTGGGGCTGCTGGACCGCTCCTAGGCCCCGCGTCCGGATTCCGCATCGCACCAGCGAACAGCGGGTCAGGCGATCGCGGCTCTGCGGCGTTTGCGATTCACGGGCCTGGAGATCTCCGAGACGCTGGGCATGGCGCTCTCAGCCGTCTCGGGGATCCTGACGCGGATCGGGATGGGCAAACTCGGCCGGCTCGGGCTGGAGCCCGCTCGCTTTTTTTGACTAGAGACGTGACCAAGCCGCGAATGACGTGTCTCAGGCGAACGTCGATAGAGGGCCGACCGGGTGACGGACCGTCATCCCATGGGACGTTCTGATCGGCTAAGGACTCCCCCGTCCGCGCGCACCAGAGAGCAGCGAGGAGTAGTGTGGCTGCCCATAGGGTTATCGGCCGCTGCCTGAACTACTCGCCGACCTTTACTGCCTAGCAAGCCTGAAGGCTCTACGGGCGCTCCCTTAGCGACTGAGACACCGAACCACGCGACCCGGGGGGACGCCAATCTGGCGAGCCCGGCCCGGGCGATTACAGAGGGGATTTCTATGCGTAAGCGCACCGCGCTGGCGCTCGCGGTCGTCATGTCGCTGACCGTGGCGGGCACGGCACTGGCGACGATGCCTTCGGGCATTGTCGTGACCACGTTCGTCCGGGCAACGCTCGGCCCGAACAAGACGCATGATGGCGTCAAGGAGTATTCCGCCGAAAAGGTCAAGCTCCGCACCAAAGGAGCAACAGACGTCGCCATGCAGACGATCACCTCCCCCCCGGGGGGGAGCTCGGGTTGGCACATCCATCCCGGAATCGTGCTGATCGCGGTTCAGTCGGGCACGGTGACGCGCTACGACGCTGAGTGCCACACCACGCAGTTCAGCGCGGGAGACGCGTTCGTCGAGGTTGGCAACCACCCGGTGTTGGTCAGGAACAACACGACATCGAACGCCGTGCTGTACGTCACGGTGATCGCCCCGAAGAGCGCGACGTCGCTCAGGATCGACCAACCCCAACCGGCAACCTGCTCGGCACACTAAACGCGGTCGGGGGAGAGGGAAGCAGAAAATCCTTTCTCCCCCGGCTCGTCGGGAGGGTGCACACGAACTTGGCTGAGATCGGCGATCCTTCGTGGGCCGGGGCGAGCGTCCCGTAAGACCCGTCCGGTGAAGAATCCGATTCCGGGGCCTCCACGAACACTGTCTGATCCCGCTCGTAGAGTCACGTTCGTCGACAAAACGTGACCGGAGCGGCGCGAGTAGCGCCATGCAGAGCCCACGGAGACACATCAGGGGAAGCAGAAGCGAGGCCGAAGCGGGGCCCCTAAAGAGCACAAGCGCCGCGTCGAAGTCCGATCCTCAGTGCTGCTTTCACGACCCAGGGAGCGTCCCGCGACGCGCCTCGTCGAGCACATCGCGGAGCCAGGCCTCCGCCGTGGGCTTGGTGAACCAGCCAACGGGCGGCCTACCCCGGTCGGTCCAAGCAGGCCCGAGCCTC
>JALYZY010000014.1 GCA_030948665.1 Actinomycetota bacterium
GACGCGCATGGTGCTGAAGGTGGGGTCCGCCGCGCCGTGGAGCCGTGCCCCGGCCGCGGTCAGCTCCCGGAGGTACTGAACCACCTCGCTCGTGACGCGCTCCCCCGGCAGCAGCACCGGCACGCCCGGGGGATACCCGGCGATCGCCTCGCAGGAGATCCGGCCGATCGCCTCGCCGACTGCCACCGGCTCGCTGGCCCCGAGGAATGCGTCGCGGGGAGCGACCGCAGTCTCGAGCGAGCCCGGCGGCGGCCGCAGGACGGGAGCGTCCCCGGAGCGCTCGAGGCGCTTGATCACCTCTGCGAAGTCGTGGGCCATCTGCTCGAGCGGCTCCACGGGTTGGTGCAGCCCAAGCACCAGCACGAGCGTCGCGTGGGTCGCCAGCTCGACGTAGATGTCATATGACCCACGCAGGGCGGCGGCGACCTCGTAGCCCGTGCATCCCGTAGCGCGGACATCGATCACGATCCGCAGCGGATCCCAGCCAGCGATGCCCGGTCGCCCGATCATCTCAGCGCCGAGCACCGCACAACCCGTCGCCGCGCACAGAGCCTCGCGCGCACGCATGGAGGCCTGGATCGTGCGCTCGAGCAGCGCCTCCCCGTGCACCGCGAGCTGCCTGCGAGCCGCGTCGAGGGAGACCATCAGCAGTGAGCTGGGGCTGGTGGAGCGGACCAGGCGAACGGTCCGGGCGACCGCCGTGATGTCGACTCTCCCGCTGCGGCCGATCAGCAGCATCGCCGACTGCGTGAGGCTCCCCACGATCTTGTGAGTGGAGGCGAGCATCGCGTCAGCCCCGAGCGCCAGCGGGCATTTCGGTAGGTCTGGGTGAAAGCCGAAGTGTGACCCCCATGCGTTGTCGACGATCAGGGCGGCACCCGCGGCGTGGGCCACCTCCGCGCACGCTCCGACGTCGGTAGCCATCCCGTAGTAGGTCGGCGACACGATGAACGCCACGCGCGCCTCCGGGGTTCTGGCCAGGGCGTCCTCGAGCGCCTCGGGAGTGACCCCGTGTGCCATTCCAAGCTCATCGTCGTACTCGGGCGCGACCCACGCCGCCGAGCCGCCGCTCAGGATCAGACCGTCGATCAGGCTGGCGTGCGAGTTGCGTTGCAGCACCACATGGCTGCCGGGAGGAGCGAGCGCCAGGCACATGGCGTGGTTGCCCTGGCTCGCGCCGTTGGTCAGAAACCACGTTCGCTCAGCCCCGTAGGCCTCGGCCGCAAGCTGCTCAGCACGCTCGTATGGAGTCGGGGAAGGCCCCACGTCGATCCCCTCGATGTCCTGCGGGACGTCCAGCAGCAGCGCCCGGTCGCCCAGCGCGCCGCGCAGCCCGGGATCGGCGCCCTCCCCGCCCTTGTGCCCGGGGACGTGGAACCTGGCCGAGCCCCGGAACCCGTAGGCGGTGACAGCCTCCAGGTAGGGCGCGGTCGGCTGCGCGGGGGGAGTGCGGGCCACCCCGACCACGCCATGACCGTCGCGGGCGGGCGCTTCGTCGCTCTGCAGCGTCACTTCGCGGCCTTCAGCAAATACGCCCTGACAAACCCGTCGAGATCGCCGTCGAGCACCCTGGTCGCGTCCCCCATCTCGTGGTCGGTCCGGTGGTCCTTGACCAGCGTATACGGATGCAGCACGTACGAGCGGATCTGCGAGCCGAAATTGACGTCCTGCGCCTCACCGCGCTCGCGGGCGAGCTCCTCCCGGCGCTTTCGCTCCCCGAGCTCGAGCAGCTTCGAGCGCAGCATCGTCATTGCTTCGGCCTTGTTCGAGGATTGCGAGCGCTCGTTCTGGCACTGCACGACGATTCCTGTGGGGCGATGGGTGATCCGCACCGCCGAGCTGGTCTTATTGACGTGCTGGCCGCCCGCGCCGCTGGCGCGGTAGGTGTCGATCTGGAGATCATCGTCATCGATCTCGAGATCCGCGATCTCCTCGACGACCGGTGAGACCTCCACGCCCGCGAAGCTCGTCTGGCGCCGGTGCGCGGCGTCAAACGGCGACAGCCGCACCAGCCGGTGGACGCCCTTCTCGCTCCCGTAGAGCCCGTAGGCGTTCTCGCCCTTGACCAAGAAGGTGGCCGACTTAATGCCGGCCTCCTCCCCGGGGGACACATCGAGCAGCTCGGCCTCGAAGCCACGCTTCTCGGCCCAGCGCGTCTCCATCCGCAGGACCATCTCCGCCCAGTCCTGAGCGTCGGTCCCACCTGCGCCGGCATTGACCGTGACAAGGGCGTCGCCGGAGTCGTAGCGACCGGAGAAAAGTCGCTGCTCCTCGAGCTCGGCGAGTCGCTCCTGCATCGCCGCGACATGGGCATCAAGCTCGTCCTCGAGGTCTGGGTCCTCGCTGGCGAGCTCCCCGAGCTGGTCGAGATCGCCGGCTTCGCGCTCGAGCTCGCGGAACGCGGCGAGCCTGCGGCTCGTGCGCGCATGCTCGGCGCTGACCCTCGCGGCGCGCTCCTGGTCCTCCCAGAACCCCGGCTCGCCCATCTCTTGCTCGAGCGCGCCGACGCGCTCGCTCAGTGAAGCGGGGTCAAAGATAGTCCGCGAGCAGCTTCAGCTGGTCGCGGATCGCGGCGAGCCGCTGCGAGAGTGGCTCGGAAGGGGCGGTCGCCATCGGATCTTCAACCCTAGCAGCGGCTTCGGTTCCAGGCCGCCGGTAGCCGAGTGGATTCCGCGCCTGGCCAACCCCGGCGATCAGGCAGTACGCAGCGGATCAAGTTCGTGATCCGTCCCGCGCGGGTGCGCCACCAACAGCAGGGCTGATGCGTCAGTGCCAGCAGCGGGGCTGCCGGGGCTAACCGCGGCTGTGGCGCCAACTGGGCTAGCGCCAGTAACCGCGCCGTAGCCCGCGCCGACTGCGGCGCTCTTGGCGGCGGGGCCCACGAGGCCCGCGATCGCTCTCGGACTCGTCGTCGTCCTCGTCCGAGCCGACGCCGAGCAGCCGCGGGCCGTTCCGGAACACGGCTAGTACGGGCGCGATCGCAACCCACACGGGCCAGAAATCTCCGTGGGCACCGGACGCAAGCCAGATCAGCGTGCAGACCCCGAACGCACCGAAGCTGCCGCTGATCTCCTCGATCGCGCGGCGGCGGACCTTGCGCCTGCGCTCCACCTTCGCGGCGCGAAGCTCGCCCGGACTCAGCGGAAGCGCCGGCATGTCCTCGAGCACCACTTGCAGCTCGCCAACCGTCTTCGCCCGGTAGGCGGACTGGGTCCGGTCGCTCAGCTCGTCTTCATTTAGCCGGCCGGCGGCGAAGTGCTCGCGCAGCTGCCCTACGGCGCCGTCGCGCTGTTCGTCTGAGGCACGGAGCTCCACGGCGCTACGCGCCATGACATTTCTTGTATTTCTTCCCTGAGCCGCATGGGCACGGATCGTTGCGCCCCGCGACCGCCGCGGGATCGACGCGGCGCTGCTCGATCCTGGGAGCCGGCTCGCCGTTGCCCGCGGCACCTTCCGCCGCATATCCGTCGCCAGCGACTACGTCGGCGCCCGCGGCAGCCGCGATCGCCATCGCGCCTTGGGGAGCGTGACCACCCGAGTAGGTCACCCGACCGCCACCGGTCGAACTGCTCCCCCTCGGGGTAGGCCGGCGAGGAATTGGGGGCGGGGCGCCCGGAGCCTGGCCGTCGACGACCACCTGAACTTGGAAGATCAACCGGGCGAAGTCGTCCCAGACGGAGTTCATCAGGTCGCGGAACAGCTCGAAAGCCTCGTTCTTATACGCGACGAGCGGCTCGATCTGGGCCAGACCGCGAAGCCCGATGCCCTCGCGTAGATAGTCCATATCGCGGAGGTGCTCGAGCCAGCGGGCATCGATGATCTGCAGGAGCAGGAATCGCTCGAGCGTGCGCATCAGCTCGTCCCCGAGCTCCTCCTCGCGGCGCTCATACCGCGACACAGCCTCCTCCTGCAGCCGCGAGATCAGATCCTCCCGATCGATGCGATGCGGGTCGATGGCGGCGAGCTCAGCGCTCGGCCCCAGCATCTCCTCGAAGCGCCGCACCAGCTCAGCCACATCCCAGTCCTCGACGAAGTCGCCGGCCGTGTACTCGCCTCCCAAGCGCTCGATCAGAGACGTGATCTCTTCGCGTGCGGCGTCGCTCATGTCCCGACCCTCGAGGATCTCGTCGCGGTAGCTGTAGACCACCTCGCGCTGCTGGTTCAGGACATCGTCGTACTCGAGGACGTGCTTGCGGGCCAGGAAGTTGAACTCCTCGATCTTCTTCTGCGCCTTCTCGATCTGCTTGGAAAGCAGGCCGGCCTCGATCGCCTCCTCGTTTCCCTCCTCGTCGACCGGGCCGAGCCGGTTGAGGATGCGGTACAGCCGGTCGCCGGCATGGAGCCTCAGCAGATCGTCCTGCGCGGAGATGAAGAACCGCGACGCGCCAGGGTCGCCCTGCCGACCGGAGCGGCCTCGCAGCTGGTTGTCGATTCGGCGCGACTCATGGCGCTCGGTTCCGAGGATGAACAGACCGCCCGCTTCGAGGATTTGTTCCCGAGCAGCCTCGACCCGCTGCTCGACCTGCGGCCGGAGCTTCGCGTAGTGCTCGTCGAAGTCGGGGTCGCCTTCCTTCAATCCCAGCTTCGCGACCTCGAGCCGGGTGAGGTGCTCGGGGTTGCCACCCAGCTTGATATCGACACCGCGACCGGCCATGTTCGTGGCGATCGTGACTGCGCCGAGCGCGCCGGCCTCGGCGATCGTCTCGCCCTCGCGCTCGGCGTGCTCGGGCTTCGCGTTCAGGACGGAGTGGCGAATCCCTTTACCCTTGAGCTGCTCCGACAGGAGCTCGGAGACTTCGACCGAGATCGTGCCCACCAGCACCGGCTGACCGCGCTCGTGACGCGTCTCGATCTCCTTCAGGACCGCGGTCCACTTGCCGTCCTTGGACTTGAATACCTGGTCGTTGTGATCATCGCGGACCATCGGCCGATTGGTCGGGATCTGGACGACCGGCAGCTTGTAGATCTTCATGAACTCGGTGGCCTCGGTCAGAGCCGTCCCGGTCATGCCCGCGAGCTTGTCGTACATCCGGAAGTAGTTCTGGTAGGTGATCGTGGCCATCGTCTGGTTCTCCTCGTGGACTGCCACGCCCTCCTTAGCTTCGATGGCCTGATGCAGGCCCTCGGCCCAGCGGCGACCCTCGAGGATCCTGCCGGTGAACTCGTCGATGATCTTGACCTCGCGATCGATCACCGAGTAGTCGACGTCGCGCTTGTACATCGACTCCGCCTTCAGCGACTGGATCAGATGGTTGACCAGAGGTCCATGCTCGGCCCGATACAAGTGATCGATCCGCAGGAAGCGCTCGGCCTTCGCGACGCCGCGCTCGGTAATCGAAACCGTCTTGTGCTTCTCGTCGAACTCGAAGTCGAAGTCGGCCACAAACTCCTTCTTGGAGCGCGGATCGAGTCCCTCTGGTGTCTTGCCTGGGGTCATCTGGCGAGCCAGCCGCGCAAACGACGAATACACATCGGCGGCCTCCTCGGGCGCGCCGGAGATGATCAACGGGGTCCGCGCCTCGTCGATCAGGATGTTGTCGACCTCGTCGACGACCGCGAACGCGTGATACCGCGAGCCCCCTTCCTCGGGCTTCGGCCGGCCGCCATGCTGAACCTTCTCCTCCAGCGCCTTGGCCATGTTGTCGCGCAGGTAGTCGAAGCCGAACTCGGAGTTCGTCCCGTAGGTGACGTCAGCGGCATACGCCAGCTGCTTCTCCTCGTAGGGCTGCATGCTCTGAAGCACGCCGACCGTCACGCCGAGCATGTCGTAGATGGGCTTCATCCACATGGCGTCGCGGCGGGCGAGGTAGTCGTTGACGGTCACCAGGTGCACGCCGCGCCCGCCGAGCGAGTTCAGCACCACCGCCAGGGTCGCCGTCAGCGTCTTGCCCTCGCCCGTCTTCATCTCGGCGATCGCTCCGTCGTGGAGGACCATGCCACCGATCAGCTGCACGTCGAAGTGGCGCATCCCGAGTGATCGCTTGCCCGCCTCGCGTACCAGAGCGAAGCACTCGTAAAGCAGCTCATCGAGGCTCTCACCGGCGCCTGCGCGGCTCCTTAGCTCGTCGGCTGCCTCGCGGATCTCGGCGTCGCTGTAGTGCTCGAGCTCTTCCTCGAAATCGTTGATTCTGGCTACGCGTTGCTCATACGATTTGAACTTCTTGGCCTCGCCCATGCGAAGCGCGCGGTCCAGGAACGACATGGGATTAGCGTAGCAGTGGGGTCTGGGGGCTCAGGGCGCGGATCCAGGGGTAATCGGCCGGTCCGTCAGGGTCTGAAGGGCACTCCAAGCGACAGCAAATGGTCCCTGTATCCCACTCCGAACGCAGTCGGATCGCCCCGGTAGTCCTGGATCAGCGAAGGTCCTCCGCGGCAGCTCCAGCTGCCAGGCGCGACGGCATCCCAGGTCCATCCCAGATAGCTGATCCCGTGCGCGTCGGCGAACCGCATCATCGAGTCGATGTAGCCATGCGCGCAGTCGGTCTCGCCTAGCTCCCCGAACACCACCGGGGAGCGGCGGTGGGTGGCCAGGATCGCGGCGCGGCATCCCGCGAAGCAGGGGGCGAGCCCGCCGCCGTAGTTATGTTCGGAGGCAACCAGCTGGTGATCGGGATCGTGCGGGGTGTGGATCACCCAGCCCGAGAGATCGAGCGACCAGTTGAGCCCTCCGAGCATCAGCGGCTGGCGCGCACCGGTCGATCGGACCGCGTCGACCAGCTGCTGCATCCCGGCGGCTTGGTAGGCGGGCTCGGGCCCGAAGTCACGGTTGCTGGGAACCCTGCAGCCGTGAAGCCAGCAGCGCCAGCCGATGTCATGGGGCTCGTTGTAGAGATCGAATATCAACTCATGGTCGCTCTTGAAGGTCGCCGCGACCGAGCGCCAGAATGCCGGCGCGTGGTCAGCGTCCGGCAGCCGCAGGATGTTGATCGACTTCAACGATCCCGGCGCGGCGACGTGCAGGTCGAGGATCACGTACAGCCCCGCCCTGTTCAGCGCCCGGACGTAGCGCTGAACGATGCGCCGGTATGGCGCCCCGCCGAGGCCGCGAGGCGTGTGGATCCCCAGCCAGCAGTCCTCGTTCAGCGGTACGCGGACAGCGTTGATGTCCCAGCGCTTCATCGCGGCGATCATCGCCGGGTCGTCGATCCGATAGGGATGCGGGCTGTCGAAGAACCCGTAGCCCTGAATGCAGGTGTACTCGAGCCCGGAACGATTCACGCCGCGGATCTGAACGGCCCGGCCGGCGCCTGTGCCGTCGACAAGCGCGTTGCCGCGGACACGGAGCTCAGCGCTGGCGCCGGCCGGAAACAGAGTCAGGAGAGCCAGTAGCCCGCAACAGCCGGCCCTGACACCGCGGCAGCCCGCCGCCACCGACCGCCCCCGCTCCACCGACTCAGCCCTCGCCCGCGCTGGTCTCTACGCGGCCGGCGAGACGTCGCCCGGAAGCGGAGGCGTCCCGGAGGCGATATCCGCGGGCGGGATCGGAAGAGCGCGCGACTCGCGGCGCTTCCGTCGCTTGTCGCGATGGCGCTTGACCTGCACCCCGAGCTCCTCTGCGCAGACGCTGATCGAGCGCGCGATATCGGGGGACGCGGCGCGAGCTCTGAGCGTGACGCCCTTCAGGTGCATGGTGGCCTCAGCCACGTGCCGGTCCGCGATCGCCGGATTGCGTTCCTCGGCCAGCTCGAGCTCAAGCTCGGCCAGCTCCGAAACCTGGCGCGAGATCTTGCGAAAGCGTCTGATCGCGTGCTCCCTGACGTCCTCGGAGATGTGCAGGTTACGGCCCTTGATCGCGATCCGCATCGACCGACCTCCTTATGGATGTGGAGAGGGGAAAGACAATAAACCGCCGTTAGGCGTTTGTCGATGGGACTCGGCTGACGTACGACTCCCTGACAGAATTCCCGCCGTGGCCCCTACGATCACCTGGTCGGTAGAGCCCGCGGTCGTGCTGGCCGTGCTCGCGCTCGCGGCCCTGTACGTGAAGGGTTGGCGACGCGCGCGGCGGCCGGGAGAGCCGCACCCGCCGGGCATCGGACGGGTGGTGCTGTTCGGCTGTGGGCTTCTGGCGATCGTGGTCGCGCTGATCTCACCGCTCGATGGCCTCTCCGACCAGCTGATGTTGATGCACATGATGCAACACATCCTGCTGCTCGACGTGGCCCCGATCCTGATGATCCTTGGGCTGACCAAGGGACTGCTGCGCCCGATGACTCGGCGACTGCAAGCGGTCGAACGACGTGCGGGACTGCTCGGGCATCCCGCCTTCGCGGTGCTCGCGTATGCCGGATTCATGTGGCTCTGGCACCTGCCCGCGATGTACGACTCGGCCCTCCGGAACACGAACGTCCACGCGCTCGAGCACATCTGCTTCGCCGTCGCCGGCGGCCTGTACTGGTGGCACGTCCTATCGCCGATCCGTAGCCGCATGCGGATCGGTGGTCTGGGGCCGATCGTGTACATGTCGAGCACGAAGCTGCTGGTGGGAGCGCTGGGGATCGTCCTCGCGTTCGCTCCGCACTCGCTGTACACCTTCTACCAGCACCTGCCGCGCTACTGGGGGCTGAGCGCCGGGGAGGACCAGTCGCTCGCGGGCCTGGCGATGGCGCTCGAGCAATCGATCGTGATGGGGATCGCGCTCGTCGTGCTGTTCGTCCAGATGCTGGGCGAGTCAGAGCGCGAAGCGCAGCGCGCCGAGCGATTCGAGCTCGTCTGATGGCCTCTGCGCCGCTGCTGCCGGGCGAAGATGCGGAACTGGATGACCCACCGCCCAGCGAACTGCCTACGTACCGGCTGCTGAGCGGTCCCGACGACGACGCCTTCTGTCGCCGCGTGAGCGAGGCACTCGCGCTCGGCTACCGGCTATACGGGTCGCCCGCGGTGACATTCGACGGAATGCGCGTGATCGTGGCCCAAGCCGTCGTCTGGGATCGCACCCCTTAGGCCACGCTGGCTGGGGGGGCGGCCGCTACCCCCTGCCGTGCCAGCAGCACGGCCCCGAGAGCCCCTCCGAGATCGCCGAGGGCCGCGACCTTTACGTCGGGCGGCCGGCCGTCATTGAAGAGGTGCGGCTGCATCGCCTTCGCGATGCGCTCGACGTTAGGCTCGCCGAAGCGCACTCCTAGCCCGCCGCCGATGATCACGGCCTCGACATCGAGCAAGTTGATGGCAGAGGCGATCCCGGCGCCGAGCGCCTCCACCGCCTGGTCGATCACGTCAGTTGCGAGCTTGTCGCCATGCTCGAGCGCCCTCGCCCAGATGCCGCTCGTCAGCCTGGTGCGCCCGTGGTCCTCCATGATCTTGAACAGGTCGGTCTTCTCGCCCTTCTTCATTCTGCGACGGACGCGCGCCTCCATCGCGGCGCGACCGGCATACGCCTCGAGGCACCCCCGCCTCCCGCAAGGGCACTTCGCACCGTTGAGCTTGACCACCGTGTGGCCGATCTCGCCGGCACCGCCGCGCCCGAGCCACCGCTCGCCGTGCAGGATCAGGCCCCCTCCCACGCCAGTTCCCCAGAACACACCTAACAATGAGTCGTACGGCTTGCCCGCCCCGATCTCGAACTCGGCCTCCGTCGCGACACCCACGTCGTTGCCGAGGAATACCGGGACCCCGAGCTTTCCGGAGACCGCCGGCCCGAGCTCGAACGTGCCCTCCCAATCGGGCAGGTTCCGCGCGCTCGTCACCGTCCCCGCGCTCGCGTCGATGACCCCGGGAGAGCCAACGCCTACCGCCAGCAGCGCACCGGGCTCGACGCCCGCTTGCTGGCAGGCACCGGTCACCGCGGCTACAAGCGCAGCGGCGACGCCGGTGGGGCCGCCCTGCGAGGGCGTCGGTACTCGCGAGGACCCGAGAACGTTGTTCTGGGCATCGGCGACGATTACCTCGATCTTGGTGCCGCCGAGGTCAATCCCCCCAATCTGCTTAGTCTCGCCCGCCATCGGTGCTGATCCTAACGTGGCGGCCCTAGCTCCACGACTCGCGGTAGTGCGACTGATCGTCGGTTGGCTCGTCGATCGCCACGCCGAGCGCCTCGAGCTTCAGACGGCCGACCTCGCGGTCGATCTCCGCTGGCACCTGGCAGACGCCTGCCTCGAGCTCGCCCCGACGGCGCACGAGCTCCTCGACGCAGAGCGCCTGGAGCGCGAACGAGACATCCATCACCGCCGCCGGATGGCCCTCGGCCGCCGCCAGGTTGACGACCCGGCCATGCGCCAGCAGGTTCAGCCGTCGCCCGTCAGCAAGCTCGTACTGCTCGACCAGCGGTCGCACCTGGCGGACTTCACCGCTCGACAGTTCTCGTAGCGCGTCGAGGTCGAGCTCGACGTCGAAATGCCCCGCATTGGCGAGCAGGGCGCCGTCCTTCATCCGCTCGAAGTGCTCACGGCGCAGGACCCGCCGAGAACCGGTCACCGTCACGAAGATGTCTCCCTGCTCGGCGGCGCTCAGCGCCGGCATCACCGCATAGCCGCCCATTCGGGCCTCGAGCGCACGCAGCGGGTCGATTTCGCAGACGATCACCGCGGCGCCGGCGCCGCGCGCTCGCTCGGCGATTCCCTGACCCGCCGCGCCGTACCCCAGCACCACGAGCGTCTGACCGGCCAGCAGCACGTGACTCGCGCGCACCAGCCCGTCGATCGCGGACTGGCCGGTGCCGTGCCGGTCGTTCAGGGCCCGCTCGGTATGCGCCTCATTGACCGCCAACACCGCTCGCTCGAGCCCGCCTTCCTCCTGGAGTCGACGGAGGCGGACGAGCCCCGTGGTGGTCTCCTCCGTGCCTCCGATCAAGCAGTCGAGCACGGCACCTCCCAGCTGGTGGGCCGTGATCATCAGGTCCGCGCCGTCATCTAGCGTCACTTCCGGGCCGCCTCCCAGCAGCGCCTTGACGTGCTCGGCGTAGGTCTCGAGACCTTCGCCATGCAACGCCCGGACTTCGATCCCGTGGTCCGCGACAAGTGCCGCGGCTACGTCGTCCTGTGTGGAGAGCGGGTTCGCGGAGCACAGCGCCGTCCTCGCGCCGCCAGCTTGTAGGGCAAGCAGCAGGTTCGAGGTCTCCGCCGTGACGTGCAGGCACGCGGCGACGCTGATTCCGTGCAGCGGCTGCTCGCGCGAGAAGCGCCGCCTGATCCGCGCAAGCACCCGCATCTGATCGCTCGCCCATGCGATCCGTGCGGCCCCTTGCGGCGCCAGTGCGAGATCCGCGACCTCGTGGGGCGGTAGCGTTGCTCGCGTCAAGGTTCAGCCGCTGCTCGTTCTCGACGCAGTCACACCGACCCGAGGGTGCCCAGCGCCGATCAGTAGCGGTAGTGGTCCGGCTTGAAGGGTCCGTGCACTGGAACGCCGAGATATGCGGCTTGCTCGGGGCTGAGCTCGGTCAACCTCACGCCCAGGGCACCCAGATGAAGCCGAGCGACCTTCTCGTCGAGGTGCTTGGGCAGCACGTAGACCCGCTTCTCGTAGTTCTCGGTATGCGCGTAGAGCTCGATCTGCGCGATGACCTGATTGGTGAATGAGTTCGACATCACGAAGCTGGGGTGGCCGGTGGCGTTCCCCAGGTTCAGCAGCCGCCCTTCTGAGAGGACGATCACCGAGTGGCCATCCGCAAATACCCATTCATCCACCTGCGGCTTGATGCGGATTCGCTCGATCCCCGGAACTTTTTCGAGTCCCGCCATATCTATCTCATTGTCGAAATGGCCGATGTTCCCGACAATCGCCTGATGCTTCATCCGCGCCATGTGCTCGGCGCTGATCACGTCGCGGTTTCCCGTGGCGGTGATGAAGATGTCTGCGGTCTCCACCACGTCCTCAAGGGTCAGGACCTGGAATCCGTCCATCGCCGCCTGGAGCGCGCAGATCGGATCGATCTCGGTGACGACCACCCGGGCGCCCTGGCCACGTAGCGATTCGGAGCAGCCCTTGCCGACGTCGCCATAGCCGCAGATGACCGCGACCTTGCCGCCGATCAGTACATCGGTCGCGCGGTTGATCCCGTCGATCAGGGAATGACGGCACCCGTACTTGTTGTCGAACTTGGACTTGGTGACCGAATCGTTGACGTTGATCGCAGCGAACAGCAGCTCGCCCCGCTCGGCGAACTGGTAGAGGCGATGGACGCCCGTCGTCGTCTCTTCGGTGACGCCCTGGATCGAGGACGCCATCCGGGTGAAGCGCTGAGGATCGTCCGCCAGCGAGCGCTGCAGGAGCTCGAGTACCAGCCGGAACTCCTCGGATTCGGCTTGAGCGGGATCCGGCACCGCGCCGGCGCGCTCGTATTCGACGCCTTTATGGACGAGGAGAGTCGCGTCTCCGCCGTCGTCGAGGATCATGTTGGGACCACCGACCCAGCCATCCTGGCTGGGTGCCGGCCAAGACAGGGCCTGCTCGGTGCACCACCAGTACTCCGCGAGCGTCTCGCCCTTCCAGGCGTAGACCGGTACCCCGCGCGGGTCCTCCGGCGATCCTTCGGGCCCGACCACCACGGCGGCTGCCGCGTGGTCCTGGCTCGAGAAGATGTTGCACGAGGCCCAGCGGACTTCCGCGCCGAGCGCGACAAGGGTCTCGATCAGCACCGCCGTCTGAATGGTCATGTGAAGCGAGCCCGTGATCCGCGCTCCCGCCAGCGGCTGGCTGTCGGCGAACTCGCGGCGCATCGCCATCAGCCCAGGCATCTCATGCTCGGCCAGACGAATCTCTCGCCGGCCAAAGTCGGCCAGCGACAGATCGGCAACTCTGAAGTCGGTGCTCGCTGCGGTTGTGCTCATGCGCTCTCCGGTTCTCGGTTTTGTCAGGCGACGGCCAAAAGCCGCTGATGTTTGTCCTGCTCGAACTCCAGCCAGTCCTCGGCACTCACGTGCTCCGGCCGGCGGGGCTGCGCCGCAAGCCATTCCTCGACCGCTGCGCGAAGCTCTGGGTTAGCCGCGATGCGGGCGGCGAAGGCGATATCGGACAGGCCGATGTCGAAGCCGGCCAGCAGCTCCTTCAGTGTTCGCAGGCGCTGGAGCTGGGCGGGGCCGTACAGCCGATAGCCCGACGGCGAACGCTCGGGGGCGATCAGACCCGCCTGCTCGACGTAGCGAAGCATCCGCGGAGACCACCCTGTGGTCTGGGCTGCTTCGTTGATCGTAAGGCCGTTCATCCGCCTCAACATTACCACGGTTATGTCAAGGTTTGGGAGTGGCAGGGGATCCTTCTTCTAGGACGAATGTCCAGGAACCGACGGGAAAGGGCAGTCCTCCAATACGACACTTGTCCAGTGACCCTCTGGATTCCGCGGGAGCGGCCGATACTCAAGAGTGTCCACTGGTGAAGGGGAAGCTCCGATTCCGTCCAAGTCGTTGCCACCGTCTCGCATGCGTGCGTCGATGACCGCGCGCGGCAGGTTTACGTGCCTGCTCGCAATCCTGACTGTCACCGGCTGCACGATCTTCGGCGTGTCCTCTGCCACTGGACGCAGTGACCATCATGGTGCCGGGACCGGCGCCCTTGCCGCAGCCGGTACGACCGGCCAGCAGAGCACCGGCCAACGCGACGGCTCGGGAACCCCGGCCGGCGGCGGCACCGCCACGCAGAACATCGGGACACCCCACACGGGTAGCGGCCCGCGCGACCAGCAGGGCGGACCGCCGGCTACCAGCGGACCCCCAGCTACCAGCGGACCGCCGGCTACCAGCGGACCGCCCACCACCGGCGGCGGCCCAGGCGACCAGCACGGCGGCCCAGGCGACCAGCAAGGCGGCCCACGCGACCAGCAAGGCGGCCCAGGCGACCAGCAGGGCGGCCCACGCGACCAGCACGGCGGCCCGGGCGACCAGCACGGCGGACCGCCCCCGACCGGCGGTCGCGACTCCGGCGGCCCGACAGCCGGCCCCCCGACCATCGTTGGCTCCCCGCCCCCGACCAACAACGGCCCCCCCCGCGACGGCGGCCCGGGCCCGGGCGACAGTCACGATCACGGTACGCACCATTCCGGCCATTCCGTCTGCAGCGGCGTCTGCCGCACCCCCAGCGACCAACAGCCCACTGCGATCCCTCTCAGTCCAAGCGCACCGCCGAGCATCCCGACCACCAAGACCACGACGACCAAGACCACTCACAAGCCCCCCGCGAACACTGTGGGCGGGTTCGTCTTCACCGGCGGGTCGGTGGTCGCAGGCCCGACCCGACACCAGGTGGCTCCGGCAAATCCGTCGGCCGGTCTCGCCGGACTCGGATCAGTGTCGGCAACCGGCGCTAACACCCAGGCTTCATCCGGTGGCCTTGGGTTGCTCGCCCCCGCCACCGCCAACGTCGGACTTCACAACGGCTCGGGTGGTAGCGGACACGGGTCCGCGAGCGGTCACGGGAACTCTGCTTTTGGCGGGGGATCGGACGCAACCCATCTGCTTGACTACACAGGCATCGGGCCGAGCGCCATCCTTCAGATCGTCGACGTGGTGCCGACAGTGGTTTGGGTCGCGTTCGGCGGTCTGATCCTGCTGGCGGCGTCGGGCGCCGGCGCCGCGGTCTTCAATGGACGGCGCGCCCGAAATCGCGCCGGCCAGCTCGAGCGGGTGGAGGCAGTCGCGAAGACCGATGTCCTGACCGGAATTCTCAACCGCCGCGGCTTCACCGAAGCTGTCGAGCGGGAGCTCGCCCGCGCCCGGCGCCACGGTCGTCCATTCGTTCTCGCCTACGTCGACGTCCGCGGACTCAAGGCCGTCAACGACAGCGAAGGCCACCTCGCCGGCGACAAGCTGCTGAAGGGCGTCGCAACGCTCCTGACCGAGTCAGCGCGAGCCGACGACGTCGTCGGACGGATCGGCGGCGACGAGCTCGGACTGCTACTCGTCGAGCAGTCAGGCGACTCCGCTGATGCAGTCACCAGCCGGATCCGGGCCCAGGTAGCCACCCGGCGCGCGGCGCTCGGGTTGCGGACCCGCTGGGACCTCACCGTCGGCACCGCCGCCTTCCCTGACGACGGCGGGACGTTCGACGAGCTCCTGGACGCCGCAGACCGCCGCCTGTACGAGAAGCGCGGCATCGCGCTGTCCAACGGCCGCGTCTGAGACGGCCGCGGTCAGTCCCAGCCGCCGGCTAGCGCTTCCTTGAGCCGGTCGAGCAGCGCCACGGGCCCGGGGTCAACGCCCCGAAGCACCGCCAAGTACACGGACACGAGATCGCCCAGCAGCAGCAGCGAGACCAGCCGCTCAATCCGGTTGTCGCCGATGCTCTCGACCCTGTAGGTCGCGGCGGCCTCGGACGCGATCATCCCCCGCGTGAGGTCGATGCGGCGGCGGATGCGCGGATGTAGGTCGCTGTCGTCGAGAAATACGGCACTGAAGCGTCCCAGCTCACGGGCGCCCTGCCAGCCGTCGATTTCGTTGTGGTCGAGCTCGGGCAGTTCATGCGAGAAGCACGGAAGCTTGGCGTTCTCGTTGATCTGTGTCTTCCAGCGGTACGCGACCGGAGTGGTCAGCCCCGCGCCGGCGATCTGCGGAATCGTGCCATGCAGGCCCCGCGCAAGCATCTTCGGCAGTGAGTCGTCGGCGCCGTCCGGGCTCCAGGCGCGCACCAGCTCCTCCGCGTGAACCGACGCGACATCGATCTCGGCGTGGAGACGCTCGCCTGCTCCGCACAGTCCTGCGACCTCCAGGGCGACCACCAGCAGGTAGGCGACCGCTGCCCGGGGCTGAAAGCCACCCGGGAGCGGGATCACGGGCACTCCGTCTCGACGGGCCTGGTCGGCGAGCTTGCCACCGGTTGTGGCGACGATCCTTCGCGCGCCCAGGGCGCCCGCCGCGTCGTAGACCGCAAGCGTCTCCTCGGTGTTCCCGGAGTAGCTGCTGCACAGAACGGCGGTGTCGGGCGTGGCCCAGGGCGGCAGGGCATACCCGCGGGCGATCACGATCGGGCGAGAGGCCCGGTCGCCCAGGGCCGCCCGAGCGAGCGCGCCACCGATCGCGGAGCCACCCATACCGGCGACAATCAGCCCTCCCGGCGCGTCGTGCGCCTCGAGCGCCGCCGACTGAACGCGCCACAGGGCATCGCGCAACTGATCAGGGAGTCCCAGGATGTCCTTGAGCTGGCCGCCGGAATCGACCGCAGCGATCGTGTCCGGGCTCAGATCGGCGGTCGTGCTCAAGTTTGGATCGCTCCCTCGGGCAGCCGCACTCCCGGGAAGATACGCGCGCCGGGCTCGAGCGCGGTGTCCGACCCCACCGCGGCACCCTGGCCGAGCACGGCCCGCTCCAGCTGACAGCGCTCGCCGATCTCGACGTCCGGCCCCACGATCGAGGAGATGATCGTGCTGTGCGGTCCTACCGTCACGCCGTCAAGCAGGACCGATCGCTCGACCTGTGCACCATGTCCGATCAGGACGCCGCGGCCGAGGACAGTTCGCGGGCCGACGGTGGCGCCCTGGGCGATCTCGCATCCGTCGTCGACGAGCGCGGGGGCCATGAGGCCACCCTCGAGCTTCACATCGGTCCCCACGATCGATCGAGAGTCGTCCATCTGGCGGCCCACGGCGGTATCGACGTTGCCTTCGAGGATGTCGTACGTCGCTTGCAGATAACGCTCCGGAGTGCCGATGTCGAGCCAGTAGCCGCTTGACTCGTACCCGTACAGCCCGTGTCCGATCAGGCCTGGGAACACGTCGCGCTCGATGGAGATGTTGGTCAGGGCCGGGCCCATGGTCTCGAGCACGGTCCGCTGCACCACGTAGGCGCCGGCATTGATGAGGCTTGCACCTGCATGCTCCGGTCCTGGCTTCTCGACGAACTCGACGACGGCGCCGTCGGGCCCGCAGCGAACCAGTCCGTAGGCTGAGCTGTCCTTCACGCTGTAGAGCGCGAGCGTCAGCTGCGCGCCGGTCCGCTCGTGCGCCTGGAGCTGAGCGCTCAGGTCGATGTCGGTGAGGACATCTCCGTTGAGCACCAGGAATCGCTCTTCGAGGAGGTCTTCAGCGAACTTCACCGCGCCGCCGGTGCCGAGTGGGCTTGGCTCCTCCAGATACGAGAGCCGCACACCGTGGGCGGCGCCGTCACCGAGGATCGCGCGCACGCTGTCCGCGAGGAAACCGCAGGCGAGGATGACCTCCCCGACACCGTGGCCGCGAAGCCAGTCGAGCATGTACGAGGTGAACGCACGCCCCGCGAGCGGAACCACCGGCTTGGCGATCGTCGAAGTGAGCGGTCGAAGCCGGGTGCCCTCCCCCCCGGCCAGGATCAGTGCCTGCAAGTGATGGACCCTACCGTCCGATGCCCTCGTAGGCGAAGCCGGCTGCCTCGACGGTCTCGGGTGAGAGGAAGTTTCGTCCGTCAATCACGACCCTGCCAGTCATCTCCGCGGCGACCTGGGCCCAGTCGAGTTCGGCGAACTCAGGCCACTCCGTGACGATGATGACTGCGTCGGCCCCTTGCACCGCGCCGAGCGATGAGTCGGCGAACTCGACGCCGACCATGAGCTTGCGCGCGGTGCCCTCGGCGATCGGGTCGTACGCCTTGACCTTCGCCCCATCGGCCTGCAGACGCGCCGCGAGCACCAGCGACGACGCCTCCCGCATGTCGTCGGTATTCGCTTTGAATGCCAGACCAAGCAGCGCGATCGTCTTCCCGACGAGCGGCCCGAGATGCTTGTGCAGCTTGGCGATCACCCGCCGCTTCTGAAGCTCGTTGACCTCGATCACCGCGGTCAGCAGCTGGAAGTGATAACCCGAGTTGCCCGCCAGCTGCTTGAGCGCCGACACATCTTTTGGGAAGCAACTTCCCCCGTATCCGATGCCCGGCTTGAGGAAGTGCTTGCCGATGCGGTGATCGAGCCCGATCCCGCGAGCCACCTCGAGCACATCCGCGCCGGTCAGCTCGGAGACGTTGGCGATCTCGTTGATAAACGAGATCTTGGTGGCCAGGAAAGCATTGGCGGCAAGCTTGATCATCTCGGCGCTGGCGATGTCGGTGCGCACTAGCGGGGCGTTGAGCGGCGCGTAGAGCTCGACCACGGCGTCTCCCGCCCAGTCGCCCTCGTCGCCGACCACCACACGGTCGGGCGCTAGGAAGTCCTCGAGCGCCGAGCCCTCCTTCAGGAACTCTGGACACGAGACGTACGCGAAACCGTTCTTGCCCTGCTCAGAGAAGATCCGCTTGATCGCGGCGCCCGTGCCGACTGGCACAGTCGACTTCATCACCAGCGCGTGCCGATCGGAGGCGGGCATCGCCTGCACGACTGCGTGAACCGCGGACAGATCCGGATCCCCCGAGTAGGTTGGCGGCGTCCCAACGGCCACCAGTAGGAGCCGTGAGCGTCCAAGCGCTGGACCGAGCTCGGTCCCGAAATGGAGCCGCTCCCGGTTGGCCTCAACGCACTCGGCAAGGCCGGGCTCGTAGATCGGAATGTCCCCGCGCTCGAGCGTGGCGATCTTCTCGGCGTCGACGTCGACGCACCACACGTCGTTGCCGAGCTGGGCGAACCCGGCCGCGGTCACGAGGCCAACGTAGCCAGTGCCGATCACGGCTATCGGTTCGCGCTGTGCAGGCATGGAGCGCCGGAGGGTAGCGGCCGCTAATGAGTGAGCGACGCGGCGATCGCGATCATCTGCGCGTTGCCGATCTGATCGTTCAACGTATTCGAGATCCAGTACACGGCTCCATTGGTGCGCCACGCAACGAGGCTGACCTTGCCGCCATTGGCATAGATCAGCAGCTGCTTGCCACCGACGTTGCGGGTCTGCGTCGGGCTGTTCAGGATCGGCGGGTTCAGCCAGGTGGTGCCCTGCACCCCGTAGTACTGGCCGAGAACCGGATTGAGGGCGAGCGTCATCCGGTAGGCGTAATGGTCGTGGCGCTGCTGGTCGCGGATCTGGTAGGCCCGGGGATAGGCGCCCGTCGTCTGAACCTGCGCCGGGCAGTTTCCGGTCACGCCGGAGCAGTAGTAGGAGCCGGCGGAGATCACGCGCGGGTAGTAGATCGGGAAACCGGCGCTGCCCAGTGCCGCCGCCTGCGCCTTCCCGTCGCTGAGATCGCCGGTCAGAGCAGGCACCGGACCTGGATGGCTCGGGCCGGCACCGTGTCGAGCAGCGCCCGCTGAGCCCGAGCCGCCCGCCGGCGCCTTCGTAGGCGCCATGAACTGTGAGAAGGCATGGTGCTCTGCGCCCGGATCCGCTGTGACATAGCACCCGGACGCAGTACACGGCTGCAAGATGGCCGGGAACGGGACCTGCTTGATCGTGTGGCCTGCCGAGAACACGACGAGATCGAACAGGTTGATCAGACCGTCGAGGGTGTGCAGGTTGGCGTCCGTCTGGGTGTGGGCACCGAAGATTCCCACCAGCTTGTCCTTCTCGGACAGCAGCTCGGTGGTGGAGAACTGGCCCTTCGCCCAGCGCACGAAGTCCTGCTGACGGGCATTGCGGACGATGTCACTATCGGTATGGCGGAAGCGCACGAACGCGAGCGCATCCGTGCCGCATAGCGGCTGATAGCCCGGCTGGATGTCGATGCTCGAGTAGTTCGTGACCGCGGTGTTGTTGTAATAGCGGTGATCGACGTCCGTATCGACGCAGCCGATCGCGTTGACCAGCGCCGCGAAGCCTCCGAAGTTCACGTCGATTACGTGGTTGACCTGTAGGCCCGAGAGCACCTGCTGCTTGAGGATCCGGACGAGCAGTCCGGGACCACCGATCGAGTAAGCCGAGTTCAGCTTGCCGGTCGCGCCGCCCTGGGGAATCTGCACCTCGAGGTCGCGAGGTACTGAGAGGAGGTTGATCGTCGATGAGTTCGGGTCGATGTGGACGAGCATCATCGTGTCGGTGTTGGACGAGTTCCACGGGGTGCCAGCCCGGTGGTCCGAGCCGATCAGCAGCAGCGTCTGGGGAGATCCCGGATCCGGGATCTTCACGTGCCCGCGCAGTCCAGTTAGCGCGCGAAGGCCCGAGATCTCCGTGGCGAGCTGCTTGAACTGAAGGAGCCCCGCCACCGCCGTGGCGCTCGCGGTGAACACAATGACGAGCACTGCCGCCACCGCGGACCGCGCGAGCGTCGCGCCGCGTGACTTCGGGATGAGGCTCATCCGAGCCCGCCGTCGAGCGCTTTCAAGACAGGCGGCTGTCCGGTGGGCTCCGCCGCCACTGCGTCCGCCGGCGGCGCCCCCTCGAGGCCAAGCTGGGCGGGAAGCGAGCGCACGAAGGTGCAGAGCGCCTGCCGGTAGTGGGCGAGCGAGGCGACCGACACCCATTCCTCTGGCCCGTGATGACCCGCACCGGTCGGCCCGAACTCAACGGCGGGAATCCCGGCATCCAGGAACGCTGTCGCGTCGGAGGCGCCGTCGCGGCCCACGCTCATCGCCTCCCCGCGGATGCTGTGGGAGACCGCCTCCCGGAGCGCAACGACGTATGGATCGCTCGGGGAGACCTTGACCGGTGGGTACCTGAAGGTCTTTGTCACGTTGACGCCGGGAATGTCCGTGACCTGAGCAAGGATCTCGTCGGGATCCTGCTCGGGCAGGTAGCGAATGTCGACTGCCATCGTGCACTCGTCGGGAACCTTGTTGAGGGCGTCGCCGCCGTTGATCCGCCCGAGGTTGATCGAGGGGCGGTCGAACATCTCCGAGGACTCGCGCGAGAACGGCAGACTCTCGATCGCCCGGAACGCGTCGATCGCCTTCAGCACTGCGTTGTCGCCGAGCCACGGAGTCGAGCTGTGGGCGGAGCGGCCGTGGATTTCGATTCTCATCGCCAGAACGCCCTTGGCCTGGATCCCGATGTGCAGATCGGTCGGCTCACCGGTGATCGCGAAGTCGCCCCCGAGCCCGAGTGCCACGGCTCCGCCGGTGGATCGCTCGTCGATCTCCTCGGACTCCTCGTCGGGCACGCACAGCAAGCGGACTCGGACGTGCTGCTCACGCTCGAGGTCCTTGAGCGCGCACATCATGCCCGCAAGGCCGCCCTTCATGTCGTAGGCGCCGCGCCCAATCAGACGTTCGCCGTCAAGGCGCGGCTGGAACTGCTCCGGGCGTCCCGGGACCACGTCCAGGTGGCCATGCATGACGATGCACGGCGCACCGGGATCGGTCGAGCCGACCTCGGCGGCGAGTACGGGCAGCCCGTTATGGTCGTGGTGGCGAACCTCGATGTTCATGGATTCGAGCCATCCCTTGACGAATCCTGCCGCCGCGATGATCCCCTCAGGCCGCGAGGTGTCGTACGAGATCAACCGCTCGGCTAGCAGCCTCTCGTCAACCATTGGCTAGAGGGTACGCGCCGGTTAGTGCGTTCTTCGATGCGTGTCCTCGACGGGACCGCGGCCGCGTGCGGGCGGCCCCGGCGGGTCCCGCAAGTGCCGCTTGCCCGCGGCCGCGCCCCCGCCTACGACTCGGCAATCCGCAGGAACTGCTCGTAGCGGCGCTTGTCGCGTTCGGCGACCCGGCGCTTTTCAGAGTCCTCGTCGGAGGAATCAAGCTCCTTCTCAGCCTGGTCGAGTCGCTCTCGGAGCTCTGAAGCGTTGAGCTTGTCGGGGGGATGAGCTTCCTCGACCAGGAGCAGGGCGCGGTTCCCGGAGATCTGGAGGTAGCCCTCCGCCTGGGCGAAGGACACCACGTCGCTCTCGGTCTTGTACAGCCGAAGCTCGGCCGGATCCAGCACCGCGAGCATCGGCTGGTGGTTGGCAAGCACGCCGATCGAGCCGATGCTCGTCCTGGTCGAGACCATCTCGACCTCGTCGTCGAACACGTTGCCCTCGGGAGTGAGGACCTCGACGGGGAACTTCTCGTGGGCCACGGCGGCCGCTATTCCTTGCCGGCGTCTTCGACAACCTGGTCGATCGTGCCCTTCAGGAAAAAGGCGCGCTCGGGGAGCTCGTCGTGCTTGCCCTCGAGGATCTCCTTGAAGCCACGGATCGACTCCGCCACGGGGACGTAGACGCCCGGTGTGCCGGTGAATGCCTCGGCCACGAAGAATGGCTGCGAGAGGAAGCGCTCGAGCTTACGCGCGCGATTCACAGTCAGCCGGTCCTCGTCGGAGAGCTCGTCGATTCCCAGGATCGCGATGATGTCCTGGAGCTCGCGGTAGCGTTGAAGAACCCGCTTGACCTCGTTGGCGACTCGGAAATGCTCCTCGCCGAGGATCTCCTCCTTGAGGATCGTCGAGGTCGAGTCGAGCGGATCGACGGCGGGATAGATCCCCTTCGCCGCGATCGAGCGCGATAGCGTGGTGGTCGCGTTCAGGTGGGCGAAAGCCGAGGCCGGCGCCGGGTCGGTGAGGTCGTCGGCCGGGACGTAGATCGCCTGGATGCTGGTCACCGAGCCGTTACGCGTGGAGGTGATCCGCTCCTGGAGCTGGCCCATCTCGGACTCGAGCGTGGGCTGGTAGCCGACCTGGGAGGGCATCCGGCCGAGCAGCGCCGACACCTCCGAGCCCGCCTGGACGAAGCGGAAGATGTTGTCGATGAACAGCAGCACATCCTGGCCTTCGTGATCGCGGAAGTACTCGGCCATAGTCAGCCCCGAGAGGGCAACCCGCATGCGCGCCCCGGGCGGCTCGTTCATCTGCCCGAACACGAGCATCGTCTTGTCGAGCACCCCGGACTCCTTCATCTCGAGCCACAGGTCGTTGCCCTCGCGCGAGCGCTCGCCGACGCCGACGAACGCCGACAGTCCACCGTGCTCCTGGGCGAGGTTGTGAATCAGCTCCTGGATGATCACTGTCTTACCTACGCCGGCACCGCCGAACAGTCCAACCTTGCCGCCTCGGGCGTACGGGGCGAGAAGATCGATCACCTTGATTCCGGTTTCGAATAGCTCGGTGGTCGGCTCGAGCGCCTCGATCTTCGGCGCCTCGCGGTGGATCGGCCAGCGCTCGACATCGTCGGAAAGCGGGTCCCCAAGGTCGATCGGCTCGCCCAGCAGGTTGAAGATCCGACCGAGGGTCGCTGGGCCGACCGGTACAGTGATCGGCGACCCTGTGTCGATCACCTCAGCCCCGCGGGCGAGACCATCGGTGGTGTCCATCGCCACCGCGAGGACACGGTCGTCGCCCAGGTGCTGCTGCACCTCGCATACGAGCCATCGGCTTCCCTCCGCTGCGATGTCCATGTCCTCCTCGCCGCGCGTCGCCTCGGGACGGCGGATCCGGATCGCATGGTTGATCTCCGGAAGCTTGTCGGGGAAGACCGCCTCGATCACGACTCCCTGGATCTCCTCGATCCGGCCGGTGTTCGCGGTGCTTTCCTCGGTCTTGGACGGTGTCTCTGCTGTCGCAGCCATGTTTCTCCTAGGTTAGCCCGAGAGCCCTTCGGCCCCGGCGACGACTTCCATGATCTCCTGCGTGATCTCAGCCTGACGGGCACGGTTCATCTCCAGGGTCAGATCGTCGATCAGCGTGCTTGCGTTCTCTGAGGCGTTGCGCATCGCGGTCATCCGCGCACCGTGCTCTGAGGCGGTCGATTCGAGCAGCGCCCGATAGATCGAGATCTCGACGTAATCCGGGACCAAGCGCCCCAGGATCTCTTCAGGATCGGGCTCATATTCGACGAGCGCCCGATGCTGCTCGCCCTCTTCGGACTCTTCCTCCTGCGAGTCCTCGTCGAGCAGCGTGGCCCGCTGAAGCGGCAGCAGCGTCTCCCGGCGAACCACCTGCGAGAGCGGGGAGAGGTAGCCGTTATAGAAGATCTCGACCTGATCGAGATCGCCGTCTATGTACGCGGCCATCAGACGCTCTGCGATTCGGCGTGCGTCGGCGTAGGCGGGACGGTCGGTGAAGCCCGTGAACGACTGCGCCGGCTCCATCCCGCGGAATGTGAGGGAGGACGCAGGGCGGCGTCCTGAGGCGTAGTAGACAGGGGTGAGACCGTCGCCCTGGTGCGAGCGCCCGGCGGCGACGCCTGCTCTGATCACGTTCGAGTTGAACGCCCCGGCCAGGCCGCGATCCCCGGCGATCAACAGCAGGCCAACCGAGCGAACCTCCTCGTGCTCGGTCAAGATCGGCAGACGTGGGAGGTTGCCAGCGTCCTGCGCGGCCTGACGGGTCATCCTGCGAATCGCGCTCGCGTAAGGACGCAGCGCTTCGATCCGCTGCTCTGCCCGCCGCAGCCGGGCTGCGGCGACCATCTCCATCGCCCGCGTGATCTTCTGGATGTTCTTGACCGAGCCGATCCGGTTTCGAACGTCGCGCTGGGAGGTGGCCATGACGGGTGGGCTGATGCGGCCTAGGCCGGCTGCGCCGCCTGCTCCTCCGGCTGCTCCTGCTCCTCCTGCTCTGCTTGCTGCTCATCGCCCGAGTCCTGCTCCGCACCGTTCGAGCCCTCGGGCTGCTCCTCGTGGCGGCCGTTCGCGGAGGGCGGCTGCTCGTCGTCTTCCTCGAGGGGGTGGCCCTCCTCGTCGAGGTCATAGCCGAAGTCCTCGGCGAACTGCGCGACTGCTTTCCCCATCGCCTCCTGGGTCTCGTCGCTCCAATCTCCATCCGCGACCTTCGCGAGCAGCTCCGCCTCGGAGCCGCGCATCCGATCGGTCAGGTCGGCCAGGAAATGCTCCACCTTGTCGACCATGATCCGGTCGAGGTGCCCGTTGGTCGCGGCGTAGATCTGCGCCACCTGGTCTTCGACCGGCAGGGGGTGGCGCTCTGCCTGGTTGAGCGTCTTGACCAGGCGCTCGCCACGGGCCAGCGTGCGCTGGGTGTCGGCGTCGAGCTCTGAGCCGAACTGCGCGAACGCCTCGAGCTCGCGGTACTGGGAGAGCTCGAGCTTCAGGCGGCCGGCGACTTTCCGCATCGGGGCGATCTGCGCGTTGCCGCCGACTCGCGAGACGGAGATCCCGACGTTGATCGCTGGCCGCACCCCGGAGTAGAACAGCTTCGGCTCGAGGAAAATCTGCCCGTCGGTGATCGAGATCACGTTCGTGGGGATATAGGCAGACACGTCGCCAGCCTGGGTCTCGATGATCGGCAGCGCGGTCAGCGAGCCGCCGCCCGGGCGCTCCTCCCCGCTATCGGGGTCGACCAGGTCATCCGCGAGCTTGACGGCGCGCTCCAGCAGCCGGGAGTGCAGATAGAAGACGTCGCCCGGATACGCCTCGCGGCCGGGCGGCCGGCGAAGCAGCAGCGACATCTGCCGGTAGGCGTAGGCGTGCTTGGTCAGATCGTCGTAGATCACCAGCGCGGCCTTCCCGTTGTACAGGAAGTGCTCGCCCATCGCGCAGCCCGCGTACGGCGCGATGAACTTGATCGGCGCCGCCTCGTCGGCGGCCGCCATCACGATGATCGTGTTATCGAGCGCGCCGGCCTCCTCGAGCGTCCTGGCAAGCGCGACCACTGTCGACTTGCGCTGGCCGATCGCGACGTAGACGCAGATCAGGTCGCGATCCTGGTTATTGATGATCGCGTCGATCCCGATCGCGGTCTTGCCGGTCTGCCGGTCGCCGATGATCAGCTCGCGCTGTCCACGCCCGATCGGGATCATCGAGTCGATCGCCTTGAGCCCGGTGAGCATCGGCTCCGTGACGGGCTGACGCTGCACCACCCCCGGCGCCTTGTGCTCGGCGGGCCTGGTCTCGGTGGTGTGGATCTCGCCCTTGCCGTCGAGCGGGTTGCCGAGCGGGTCGACGATCCGCCCGAGCAGCTCCTCGCCGACGGGGATCTCGAGCAGCTGTCCGGTCCGGCGGACGGTGTCACCTTCGACGATGTGCTCCCATTCGCCGAACAGCACCGCGCCAACGTTGTCTGATTCGAGGTTCAGGGCTAGCCCTGTAACGCCGTGCGGGAACTCGAGCATCTCCAGCGACATGCAGTTCTCCAGGCCGTGGATACGGCAGATGCCGTCGGCGACCGACAGGACCGTGCCGACCTCCGTGAGCTCGGCGCTCGTGGTGTCGAGGCCTTCGATCCGGCTCTTCAGGATTGATGTGATCTCGTCGGGATTGATCTGCATTGGGCGGGTCTCCTTGGCGCGCGGAGTCAGCTGGCCCGCGCGACCTGGTTGCGAAGTTGATTCAGACGGCTGCGGATGGAGGCATCGAGGATCGAGTTGCCGACTCTCAGCACGAGTCCGCCAAGGATCTCCGGATCGACGCGACTCGACAGCTCGATCTTGCGCCCGGCCTGCTCGCCGACCCGCTGGCCGATCTCGCTGATGGTGGCGTCGTCGAGCGTGATGGCGCTGGTGACCTCGACCGGGAGCAGCCGGTTTTCTTCCTTCCAGAGCTCCTCGTAGCGGGCATTGATGCGGAAGATTGCCGGCATCCGATGACGCTCCACGAGCGCTTGGAGGAAGTTCATGAAGATCGGCTCAGCGCCGCTGATGGCACGCTTCAGACCCTCCTTCTTCTCCTCGGTGGAGAAGTTCGGCGAGAAGCAGAAGCTCGCGAACTGCCGGTTTGAGGTGAGCGCCTCGACGAACTGGGCGAGCTGCTCGCGCACCTCGTCGAGGAGGCCGTGCTCCATCGCCGCCTCGAACAGCGCGCGCGCATAGACCCGAGCGATCTCTTCCATCTCAGTGCTCAGATCCCGTGCTCAGCGCGCTGAAGTCGAGCTCATGCAGCGCTTCCTCGACGAGCCGCCGCTGGTCCTCTTCGCCCAGCACCTTGCGGGTCAGCTTCTCGGTCGCCAGCACGGTGAGGTCGGCCACCTCACGCCGGATCTCGTCGATCGCGCGGCGCGTCTCAGCCTCGATGTCGCGACGTGTGCGCTCCAGCATCTCCTCACGCCGCTTCTCGGCCTCCTCGCGAGCTTCGGCCTCGCGCGTCTCGGCGGCCTTGCGGGCACGCTCGACGATCTCGTCGGCCTGGGCACGCGCCTGCTTGAGGCGCTCGCGATAGTCGGCGAGGAGCTTGTCGGCCTCCTGGCGGGTGCGCTCGGCCGCGTCGATCGACTCCTCGATCGCCTTCTGGCGCCGGTCGAGAACCTCAGATATCCGCGGGAAAGCGACTTTCCAGAGGAACACCATCGAGATGCCGAATAGCAGCAGCGTCCAGATCATCAGACCAACATTTGGCGTAATCAGGAAGCCTCCGCCTGAGGCGGCCGGAGTGAGTACGGCAGGCATCGTCTACTTCAGTACCCAGGAGAGAAGGCCGGATACGAGGCCGTAGAAGAAGCAGGCCTCCGTCAGCGCGAAGCCAAGCCACTGGATGCCGGTGATCTCATCCCGCATCTCTGGCTGGCGGGTCACCGACTCGATGACCTTTCCGAAGATGATGCCGATGCCGACGCCGGCTCCAAGCGCGCCCAGTCCACCGCCGATGCCGATGCCGAGCCCGGCGCTGACTCCTGCCCCGAGGGTGAAGATGTGTGCGAGCACTTTCGAAGCTCCTTCTTTTCAGTTAGTGATGGGTTACAGCGCCGCCGAGATAGATGGCGGAGAGGGTCGCGAATATGAATGCCTGCAACGTCGCAACAAGGCCCAGCTCGAACAGGTAGATCGCGATGCCGAACGGAAGTGCGAACCAGCCAAGCGCCGACAGCCCAAGGATCACGGCAAGGCCGCCGGCCATGAACAGGATGATCATGTGGCCGGCGAGGATGTTGGCGAACAGCCGCACCGTCAGTGAGATGAGCCGCATGAAGACCGAGATGATCTCGAGGATCAGGATGAAGGGGACCATTGGGCCCTTGACCCCGGCGGGGATCAGGCTCTTGACATAACCGATCGGTCCCTGCGCCCTGATGCCCACGAAGTTGAACGAGATGAACACGACCAGCGCAAGCACCAGCGGGACCGAGATGTTGGCCGTCGCGGCGTAGAGGGCGAAGGCGGGAATCTGCGCGCCGAACAGGTTGAACTTCTCCTGCGAGGTGGGCAGCGGGATGTAGCCGATCAGGTTGCAGTACCAGATGAACATGAACAGCGCGCCGAGGAACGGGAACCACTTGGCGGCCATCGAGTCGGGCAGGTTCCCCCGGGTCACGTTGTCGCGCATCAGCGAGAAGATCGCCTCGACGGCGGTCTGAACGCGATTCGGGCGCGCTTGCATCCTGCGGGCGATCCACATCATCGTTACGACCGTCAGCAACGCCGCGATGAACAGGTAGACGACCGCCTTGTTGATGCTGAAGATCCCGAGATGTACCCAGTTGACGAGCTTGAACTCGTTCTGGGGCTGGAAGCCACTCTTGTGCGTGCTGATCCCGAATATGAGGAGCAGAGCCGCGATCCCGAGGATGTAGAAGCCGGCGATCCACAGCAGAACCTTCTTCACCGTGCTCATCTCGAGCTCGGGCGATCGGCGAACGACACGGCGAGCTGGACCGTGAACGCGAACACGATCACGCCCAGCGCGGCGAGACCGTCGTTCTTCGTTCCGTCCTGGCGGGCAATTATCACGGCAACCGCGAGCAGGAATAGCCGGCCTAGGAGATAGGCGAGCCTGAGACTCAGCTCACGGCCGCGATCGGCGCTCGTGACGGCGATTCGGTCGACTGCCACGCCGACAGCCCGCAGCACGAGCCATGCCCCCGCGCCGACGCCATAACCGAACGCGGGGACCCCGATCAGCAGCATCACAGGCGCCGCTACCACCAGCACCACGGCGTCGAAGTACCTGAGGATCGCCACGGGCGCCTCAGATGCCGGACGCGCGCTCAGTGACATGAGGACCCCTTGGGCTGACAGCGACGTCGAAATCGTTCAGCAGCGACGCCGATATCGCTGTGATTGGCACACACCCCAGTTCTACCCGCCGCAGGCCCTGCAGACTCGGATCCGGCGCGGCACACGCCGCCGCCGCCGGTGACACGCGGTAGGCCGTCGAAGCTGGACGACGGTTCGTCATGATGTCGATGCAAGCGGTTCAAACGGATAGAGAATCAGGCGCTCCGACCCGTGCGGAACCGCTTCGGAGCCGTGATCGGGGGATCGCCAGAGGGGCCTGCCGCCCGCGCCGGAAGCTTTCAGCGGGGACGCGATTCAAGGGTAGCGGGTACAGACACAAACGACGCACAAAGTTCTTCGAGGCCCGAGCTCTAGGCGCGGTTCTGGAACTGCCAATTTGTCGACTGGCGCTCCAGAAAGCGGCGCATAGGGCCGATGGGAAGAGCGTGGAGGCCCACAGCTCGCGAGCCAGGGCGCGCCGGTGGCTGATGCTGTTTACCGGAGCGCTGAGCTCGATCGTTCTGGCGCTAAGTGCGGCCGGCGCGTCGGCCAGCTCGTTCCTGCCGCCAGGAGGGCGGGTCTTCCAGGGAGTCGCCGGACAGCCCATCTCTACCTACGAGCAGCTGGCCGGCAAGCATCCCGCCGTGTACCAGATCTTCTCCGCATGGGGCGAGTACCTGCCTGGGATCTTCCAGGACGCCCAGAGCGCACACGCGCGGCTGATGATCATGATCAGCACCCAGTCGGGCACTCAGGAGATGATTACCCCGCAGCAGATCGCGCAGGGCGACGGAGACGCCTGGCTAATCGCGATGAATCGCGCGATGTATGACAGCGGTCTTGTCACCTACGTCCGGCTGATGGCGGAGATGGACGCCTACTGGAACGACTACAGCGCATACAACGCCGACGGCTCGTACCGCGGGAAGGCCCACTCCCAGGCTGCCTACCGCAACGCCTGGCGACGCGCGACGCTGATTCTGCGCGGGGGCAAGCTCCCGGCAATCGATGCGCAGCTGCGCAGGCTGAGAATGCCGCCGTTGCGGGCTGGGAGCGACCTGCCACAGCCAAAGGTCGCGATGCTGTGGGTCCCACAGACCTCGGGCGCTCCTGACATCCGCGGAAATCAGCCCAGCAACTACTGGCCGGGAAGGCAGTGGGTCAACTGGGTCGGGACCGACTTCTACGGAAAGTTCCCGAACTTCTCTGGTCTCAGCTCTTTCTATAACTCCTACCGCGGGTTCCCGTTCGTCTTCGGCGAGTGGGCGCTATGGGGCGCTGACGACCCAGGGTTCGTGGGCCAGCTGTTCGGTTGGGTCGGATCGCATCCGCGGACGCGGATGCTGATCTACAACCAGGGCGTCAATCCCGCTGGCCCGTTGCGGCTAACTCTGTACCCACGCGCCGCAAGCGAGCTTCGCCGGCGTCTGGCAAGCCCGCGTTTTCCGGCCTTCGCCCCTGAGTTCGGCGGCTAGTTTGCCGCGGGAGCGCGAACGCCACGCCAAGGGTCAGCAGGGGGAGCACGGCGACCGTCTCGAACACTGCGCGCAGGCCATGAGCGTCGGCGAGCAGACCGAGCAGCGGGGCGCCGATGCCGCCGAGCCCGATCGACAGGCCGATCGTCACTCCTGAGGCGACACCGAGCCGTCCTGGCAGGTACTCCTGGCCCATCACGATCGTGACCGCGAAGGTCGCGACCGTCGCGGCGCCGGCGAGGCCGGCGAACACCAGGGCCAGCGCGGGGCCCGAGAGCAGAAATCCGACCAGCAGCGGCGGCAGCGCGAGCATCGAGCCGATCAGGACCGTACGCCGGCCAAAGCGATCGGCCAGCGGACCGCCGGCCAGGGTGCCGGTCGCGCCGCCGATGAGCATCACCGACAGCGCCGCGTTACCGAGCGCGCTGCCTGTGTGAAGGACCCGCACGTAGTAGAGCGGGATGAAGGTGACCAACCCGAAGTACACGAATGACCGCAACGCGATCACGGTGGCGAGCAGCGAGAACGCCCGCCAAGCCGCGGGCTCCTGGGCGCGCTGGACGCGTCCCGCGACGATGTCCGTGCGGAACCTGCGCAGTCGCGGAACCTCATGCGCCAGTAACGCTGCGGCGATCCACGTGGGGATCAGGAGGAACACGGTCCCGTGCAGCCCGAATGCCAGCACCAGAGGCGTCACCAGGATCGGCCCGACCGCGAAGCCGACGTTTCCCCCCACGCTGAACAGGCTCATCCCACTCGCTCGCCGAGCGCCTGACGCGTAGTTGGCAAAGCGCGAGCCCTCCGGATGGAAGGCAGCTACGCCTATCCCGCTCAGCACGACGGCCGCGAACATCAGCGGATAGCTCGGCGCGAGCCCCACTAGCGCGATCCCGAGGCCGCCGAGCGCTGGCCCGAGCGGCATCAGCCACGGCAGCGACAGCCTGTCCGAGACATGGCCGAACAGCGGCTGAATCACCGAAGAGGAGATCGTCGCCGCAAGGATCAGCGCGGAGGCCGCCGCGTAGCTGATGTGGTCCCTGGCGATCAGGAACGGAAGCAAGGCGGGAACCGCCCCCTGCGAGACGTCCGTGAACAGATGCCCCAGCGACAGCGTTGCCATCGCCCGGCGATCCACGCCGGACGGACTCACTGATCCCGCTCGTCTAGCTCGGAGAGCCGCTCGTGGATCAGTGCGCGCCGCTGCAAGAGCTCGCGTTCGAGCTGCTCGAGCTCTCGGCGGCGGCCCTGCACGAGCGCAAGCTGGGTGCCGATGTAGACCAGCGCCTGATCGAGGATCCTTCGCCGCTCGGCGGGATCGTCGGTCTCGGCGTACTCGCGCCTGAGCTCGGAGCGGGCACTCTCGGCATCGAGCAGCCCCGAGAGCTGCTCCAGCGAGAGCCCGAGCAGGTCGCGCAATCGAAGGATCTCGCGAACACGCTCGACGTCGGCCTCGGTGAAGCACCGATGCTTTCCCTGCGCGCGTGCCGAGGACCCCGGAAGCAGGCCGATCTCCTCGTAGTAGCGGATCGTGCGTGGGGTGGTCCCGGTCAGCTCCGCGACCTCGCCGATCCGCAGGGACTTGCCCGCCACCGCGCTCATGCCGCTGCCTCGACTGTCTCACGCACGGGCGAGCGGGACTCCTGCTGGTGCACGCGTTCCGGCTCATGCTTGGGTCGCGCTGCCGCCACCGCAGCGCCCACCAGCGAGATCACCGCGAGTGTCCACAGAGCGGTGTGCATGTTCCCGATGAACGGCACCAGCTGAGCGTTGCTGATGTGGTTAGCGAGCCCGGAGAAGACCGCGAACAGGACTGTTTTCGGAACCGACGAGGTGACGATCGCCAGGACGAACGCAATCGAGATGACCGCGCCGGTGTTCTGCACCAGGACGCGGGCGCCGGCGGCGATCCCGCGCCGGTGGGGCGCCACGGTCCCCATCATTGCGGCGGTGTTCGGGGAGTTGAACATGCCCGAGCCAACTCCCACCACGAACAAGTAGAAGCCAACCGGCGCGTACGCCGTGTCACGTCCCAGCGTGGTCATCAGCGCCAGCCCGGCGGCGGTCACGAGCATCCCGAGGACCGCCATCGTCCTCGAGCCGCGGCGGTCGGCCCACACCCCCGACAGGGGCGAGGACACGAGCATCCCGAGCGCGAGCGGGGCGAGCTTCACGCCCGCGAGGATCGGCGAATCGCCCTGGACTCCCTGGAAATAGAAGACGAACACGAACATCAGCGCGAACCGCGAGAGCCCGTTGATGAATGCTGCCGCGGCGGCGGCGGAGAACAGCCGGTTGGAGAAGATCGAGAGGTCGAGCATCGGCGCGGGGTGCCTGCGCTCGACGAGAACGAACGCCGGAAGCAACACGGCCGCGGCGATCAGGCCGCCGACCACGAGCGGCGAGCTCCAGCCGGAGATTCCCCCTTTCGAGATCCCGAGTACCAGTCCCGTAAGCCCGACCAGGAAGGTGAGCGTCCCGAGGAAGTCGAACCTTCGATCCTCCGGGTGGCCGGTCAGCTCACGCAGCACCGCCCCGGCCCAGGCGCTCCCGAGCAGGGCGAACGGAACGTTGAACCAGAACACCCAGTGCCAGGAGATCGCCACGAGCGCGCCACCGAGGACGGGGCCGATCACCAGTCCTACAGCAGCCACCATCGTGTTCGTCCCCATCGCGAGCCCTAGTTGCTCGCGGGGAAACGCGTCGGTGACGATCGCCGCAGCATTGGCGAACAGGAACGAGCCGCCGACCCCTTGCAGGATCCGCCACAGGATCAGCTGTGTGCCGTTCGCCGCGAACCCGGCGCCGAGAGACCCGACCGCGAACAGCACGAAGCCGCCGATGTACGCCCGCTTTCGGCCGAACTGATCAGATAGCCGCCCGGCGCTCAGCACGAGCACTGTCGAGGCGATCATGTAGATGAGGATCACCCAGACCAGCTCGAGCAACGAGGTGTGAAGGCTCCGCTCGAGTTGTGGCAGCGCGATGATCAGCGTGCCGGAGTTGATCGTCGCCAGCAGCATCCCCAGGCTGGTGCACGAGAGCGCCCACCACTTGTAGGAGTCGTGCTCGGCGGCAACGCCGATCCCTCGCTTGCGGCCGTTGGCCGCGGCATCGATTGTCAGCAACCTGATTCCCTGCCATCAGACGATCAGAAGTTTACGTAAACGTCAGAATAGCAGCGCGAGAAGCCCAGATCAGTGGGCCCTAGACCTCGAAGGAGGCGACGGTCGCAAGGATCACGAACGTCGCGATCAGCGCCGCCCCTTCGAACACCGTCGCCTCGCCGTCCCCGGTGATCTGCCAGACGATCACGGCGGTGCCGATCAGCGCTCCGATGTAGACGGGCGCCAGCTTGAACGTGAGCGTTGTCGCGGTCAGCAGCGACACCAGCACCAACACCGGATACAGGAACGCAGCGATCTGAGCGACCGAGTTCTTGACCACCGAAATGGCCAGGTCGGACTGTCCCTTTGCGGCTAGCACGATCCCGGCAACGTTCTCGACCGCGTTGCCGGCGATCGCCACGATCACCAGGCCGGCGAACGACTGCGAGATATGCAGCGTGTGGATCGTCGGCTGCAAGGCGTGCACGAACCAGTCCGAGACGAACGCCGACGCCGCCCCGGCAACGGTCAACAGGACCACGCTGAGGGCGGTGCTGAGCCTCGGCCTCTCGACCTCCGCGTCGGGTCGCTCGTCGGAGGTCAGGTACTGGCGCGCCCACGTGGCGTACACAATCAGGATCACCGCCGCACCGATGATCGAGATCGTCCCCGTATGGTGGCTCGCCAGGTCGTGCGAGGACGTCGTCAGCCCGATCAGGACGATGATGAAGGACGAGGTCAGCAGCAGCGTCGCTGTGTCGTTGGGAAGGCGGCGGCTGAAGCGCATCACGCGGTCGCGTTCGCGCAATGCGCCAGTGACGATCACCAGCCCCAGCACCAGCAGCGCGTTGACGAGGATCGATCCCAGGATCGCCGTTTCCGCGACGATCCGCTGTCCCGCATTCAGGGCGAAGATGACGACGAAGAACTCTGGAAGGTTGCCGATCGTCGACTGCAGGAAGCCGGTGATCGCCGGGCCGAAGCGACGGCCGACCTGCTCGGTCGCGAACGAGACGATCCAGGCCAGCCCGGCCAGCGCCAGCGTCGCAAGCGCGAACGCCACGACCTGCGAGACCCCGCCGGCGTAGCGCGTGACCCCCGCGAGCACTGTGACGAGTGCGATCGCGGCAAGGATCAGGTACTGGATACGGGTCATCCCGCTCGGCGCATCAGTCTCTTGTCGCGTTTTCGCCATTACCGAAGCCTGTCGAATTCGCCGGTGTCGAGCTCGCCGGCCTGCACCTCATGCTCGACCCGGCGCTCGATCTCGTGCTCGGCGGTATCCGGCTCCAGCCCGCGGAGCTCCCGCGTCCGCAGCCGTTTGAACTTGAAGATCTCTAGCACGTAGACCAGGTATACGCTCGCGGCGAGCGCCAGCAGGCAGATCGCGGCCATCACCAGCACCCACACCAGGTGGTAGTGGTAGGGCGGCCGGTGATCTTTCCACGGGATAAAGCCCAGCGCGATCGCGACACCGGCGAGCATCACCGTCCAGGTGTAGAGGTACGTCACCGTCTTGCGCTGCGAGAACCCGATCCGCGCCATCCGGTGGTGGAAGTGGTTCATGTCGCGCGACCAGGGCCGGTTGCCGTACTTGAGTCGCTTCGCGACCACGAACGCGGTGTCGAGGAACGGCACCGCCAGGATCACCAGCGGGACGACCAGCGCGACGCCAACCGCCGCCTTCAGCGATCCCTGGATCGCGGTGACTCCCAGCAGGTAGCCGAGCAGGTTGGATCCTGAGTCGCCCATGAAAACCGACGCCGGGTGGAAGTTGTGAAGTAGGAAGCCAAGGGAGCCGCCAGCGGTTGCGGCGGCCAGGATCGCGGCCGTGACGACCTCAGCTTCGGTCGGGCCCCGCGCAACATCGAACGCCAGGACCGAGAACGTGATTCCGTCGATCGTGCACAAGCCGGCGGCCAGGCCGTCGATCCCGTCCGAGAAGTTGACCGCATTCATGACCACGACCAGGATGATCACGCTCAGGATCGGTCCGGCGTGAAGTGGACCGGCATGAGGGAATGCCAGCTCGCCGGCGAACGGTAGATCGATGCTCGAGAGCTTCACCCCCCACGCGACGACGACCACTGCCGCCGCCACCTGTCCGGCGAGCTTCCAGATCGGCCGGAGGTCGACCAGATCGTCGATTGCGCCAATGACAGTGATCACGACGGCGCCGGCGATGATCGCGTACAGATGCGACCCCGACGCATCTGGCACCGCGTCCGGCACCCACACCGCGATCGCCGCGACAACGCTGAGGAGGATCGCGATGCCGCCGAGTAGCGGGGTCTCTCGACTGGCAAGCCCCCGCTCTCCGGGCTTTGCGACAGCGCCGATCCGCCGCGCAAGCGCGGCGACCATCGGTGTCAGCGCCCCGGCGAGTGCCAGCGCAACCAGGAACGCCAGGACTGCGTCCCGATACTTCATCGCGGGGTAGCATGCCAGGCGCCATCGACGGCGCTCGCCTCTGGGCCAGGACAGTGACGCCGGGGGCCCGGACAGTGACGCCGGGGGCCCGGACAGTGACGCCGGGGGCCCAGACAGCGACGCCGGGAGCCAGGACAGCGACGCCGGGAGCCAGGACAGCGACGCCCGGAGCCAGGACAGCGACGCCCGGAGCCAGGACAGCGACGCCCGGAGCCAGGACAGCGACGCCCGGAGCCAGGACAGCGACGCCCGGAGC
>JALYZY010000043.1 GCA_030948665.1 Actinomycetota bacterium
AGCTCCACCTCCCATCCGACCTGGTGGCGCAGCACCCGCACCTGTTCGGCTTCTCGAGGGTTCGGGCTTGTGTCGCTCGTCGAGTTGCGGGGCGGCTTCGAGCAGCGTCAGGAGTTCGTCGGACGTCGAGGGCGCCGCGGTTGCGACGGCTCTCCAGCGGCTCACCCGTACTTCGCCACGGGCGACGTTGCGCTCGATCCATCCCGCGTCTTCGGCCTCGTCCAGGATCAACGCGAGCGTGCGAAGCGTCTTGTTGATCGAGTCGTTGGAGAGCGTGCGCAGGCGCAGCCCGTTGCTGGCGTCTCGAAGCGGGCGACCTGCCTTGGCGGCGTCCCGGATCTGTGCGTTCTCCGTATGGATCTGCTCCCGGTAGTGCTTGATCTTCGCCACCGTGATCTGTGAGGGGCGAAGCTCGCCGAAGTATGGCGCGAGGTAGCGCTTGAGCTGGGTCTCGTTGAGCTCAATCGTCCGGGGCCGGATCGCCGGGTTGCGAACACGGCTCTCCAGCCAGTCGGTGGCGAGCTCCCGGAACGTCGGCTCCTCGTCGCGGTCCCGTGCGGTGGCCTGACTTCGGGGTGCCCATTGGCCGAGCTCGATCTTGGCGAGCAGTTGCCGGCGGGCTTGCTCAACGCGGATCTCGTCCCAGCCGTCGGTGGTGTTGCCTAGCGGCAGTCGCTCATCAGAGCCGCTGATCCGGACGCGGAGGGCGAAGGTGATGCTGCCGTCCTTGCGGCGATCGCGGGTGATCTGTACGCCTGGTGGCCGCGGCATCGCCCTACACCGCCTTCTCGCTGAGCTCGTGCAGCCGCGCGATACGCGGTGCGTCGGTGATCAGCTCACGACGCCTGGGTCTCTTGGTGCCCGTTTCCCGTCGCGGCTCGGACCGATGCCCGTCTGAGACCGCTGGCCGCGCGACGGAGAGTTTGTCTTCGTCGAACCGGATGGGCGCTTTTTTGCCTGAGCCGAGCTTGTAGCCACCCCACTCCCGCCAGTGGGAGTACACCGTCGACCGGGCAACCCCGAGCCGCGCCGCGAGCTGATCGACGGTGAGGCTTTGGGCGATGGTTGCAGGGCGCGCGAGCGGCATTAGCATCGCTTCCAGCTCGTCGCGAAGTGCATCCGTGACCCTCGCCTCGATCAGTTCTACTGTGCGCTCGTCCGCCGGCAAGTGTTCGTGTTCCCTAAGCCTCATACAAAGAAGAGCTACTGTAGCAGATCTGCATCCTAGCTAGGAACAGCTACAGGCAGCTATAGTGTGGCTGTGCGTCCTGATGCTGTGAGGAGCGCTGCGCTGTTGCGCGAGGCCCGGTTGCGGGCCGGGCTGAGCCAGGTCGCGCTGGCGGAGCGCAGCGGCAAGGATCGGGTGTCGGTCAACCGCTATGAGTCTGGTGGGGTGGCGCCGAGCCTGGATACGTTGATCGAGCTGGTACGCGTGTGCGGGTTTGACCTCTCCCTGGAGCTGGTGCCGGCCCAGCCTAACGACGAGGACAGGCTGGGTGAGCTTCAGCAGCTCTCGCCTGAGCGGCGCCTTGAGCGGATGCTGAAGCGGCTCGGCGGCGGCTGAGTTTCGATGTCGCGCACAGACCAGACGTTTGATCCGTTGGCGATTGTTGCTGCGCTTGAGCGCAACTACGTCGGCTATGTGCTGATCGGAGGACTGGCGCAGGTGCTCCGCGGCGCGGACCTCGTCACGATGGGCGTCGATATCTGCCCGTCGTTCGCCAGGGACAACCTCGACCGGCTGGCCCGAGCGGTCAGCGAGCTTGACGCGCAGGCCGCTGATGGCCGACCGGTCGCGCTCGGCGAGCAGTCGCTGAGCGATAAACCGGTGATCGAGTTGATGACCAGCGCTGGTGAGCTGAAAGTCATCGCGTCCCCGGCCGGAGTGCCCAACGGGTACGTCGATTTGCGCCGAGCCGCGAGCAGAGAGGACCTCGGCCAAGGTCTTCGCCCGCTCGTCGGTTCAACCGGCGACCTTGCCGCGATGGCCGCCGCCCTGCATCGCGCCAGCGACATCGACCGACTCCCGACGCTGCGGCGCCTGATCGAGCTCCAAGGCCGCCGCTCCACCGTTCTGCCGCCAGCTCAGCCTGCTTCCGTCTCGCGGCGGCGCGGGCCGCAGCAGGGCCCGCGGATCACACCCTAAGAATACGTTCGCCGAGGTCGTCGCAGCGACAGTCGCGACGCGCGGGGTCGAGGGCAGAGCGCGATCTGTCAGATCGAGCGCGAAAGGTAGCGGCTACGTTGAGCCGCTGCGCTCGTCGATCGGGCTCTCTGGCCACGAGCTTGGCGCCTTGCTTGAGCCTCGGCGGCTAAGGGAGTGTCCGAAAATTATCTGACGTTCTGACGGTGCACGGGAGTTCGGAGGACGTTCGGCCTCTGGGGCGGCTCCCGACCGGCGAGCCGTAATACGCACCGATCGGGGAGATGCTCTACGACGGGGAGATCGCGTCTGCTGCCATCTGTGCGATCGTTGGCTGAAGATCGTCGAGGCGTGCCACGTGATCAGCGCCCACGGCATCAGGGTCGAGCAGTACCGCGAAATGTTCCGGTTGTTTGGCAACGTGTCGACGGCGGCGCCGGAGACGAGCGAGCGCAAGCGCCGCTCGATGCTTGACGAGATCGCCACCGGCGCGACCAGTCTGTGCTCGGCCCGCCGTCGCCGCCGCCGGTCGCCCGGTGGCGCTCGCTGGCGGTGTCGCGCACCGACCTGATGGCCGAGCGGCATCCGACTCGCGAGCCGGGAGATGCATCCCTACCGGATCGGGCAGCGCAGCCATGCAAGGTGTGGTGGCGCTGCGGCGAGTGCGGCTAGGAGTGTCAGACTTTGCCCAAGGAGTGCAACCAGCGCCGGCCGGGGCTGCCCGGCGTGTGGCGGCGCCGGCGCAGCCCCCGTGGCGGCTGCCCGACCTGCGCGATCCGCCTCGCCCGCGGAATCGAGCTCCAGCGGGCAACCCCACCGGCAGCGCGACGACCGCCAGGCGCTGGCAGCGGCCGTCGTGGGCACCGTCGTCAGTCGGGGAGCAGCGTTAGGTGATCGACGTGGGCGGGGCGGACGATGCTGAAGTGTCGGCGATCGAGCGTCGCTAGCTTTCTCTCACCGTGACGCTCGACGGTGGCGAGCACGCTGGCGTCGACGAACCCGAGCGGAAGGTCGGCGTACTGCTCGACCAGTTCTGCCGCGCGCGTCAGCTCGCGGCCGTCGGGGAGATGCGCCTCGAGCCGGCCGGCGTGTAGGTCGGCCATTAGCGCGGCGAACCCGTCCCGCCAGGGGCGCAGCTGATATTCGACCTCGACCAGCACGCACACCGGCACCACCCGCCGCTCATTGCTCTCGCTGAGCAGCCGGCTGCAGCGGGCATGATCCGGGTCGCTGCGATCAATCAGTGCTACCAGCGGCCCGGTATCGAGGATCAACGCCACGGATCGGGGCGATACTCCCGCTCGCGCGCGCGACCGCCGGTATCCACGACGCCGACGCAAGACAACCCGCCGTCCGGGTCGCGGGCAAGCTCACGCTCGAGGGCGTCGCGAACCAGCTGGGGGAACGTGACTCCACGCTCACCCGCGAGCCTCCGCGCACGCTCCAACAACTCATCATCAGCCTGAACCATCACCCTACGCTTCATGCTAGCAATGCTAGCAACCCCCTCAACTCACGATCGAGCCACATCAACCAAAGACGCAAACGAGCCACCCACGACCCGCTCGCCACTCCCACCAAGCCCACCAAGAATCCCACCAGAAAGAGCCGGACACACCACGTGCACCCACGGTGCGCCGAAGACGAATCCTGGACCGTTTGTCCGGGCTCGACCTACACTTCAGCGCTGGTGAGCATTACCGTCAAACTATCCGACGAGATCGGCGCGGCGCTGCGCGAGGAAGCCGGGCGCCAGTCGCTGACCCCCTGACGAGCTCGCGGCGCGGGTGCTCGCCGAGCACATCCCGACACGGCGTCGTCTTGGCTTTAATCGGTGAGTCGACCTCCGGTCGTACAGCGACCGAGGCCGAGGAGATGCTCGCCGAGGGATTCGGTCGCTGACGCTCCTGGTCGACACGGGCGTGTTCCTGGCCGCGGCCGATCGCAGCGACCCAGCACATGAAGCTTGCCGAGCTGCTGGAGTCTCACGCCGCGGAGCCCGTGATCGCCGAGACTGGCTGGCTCCTGGACCGCGAGCTCGGCCCTAGTGCTGAAGCAGCTTTCTACCGCTCGATCGCCGACGGTGAGGAGGAAGTAGAGCCGCTCGCGCGAGGCGACTGGAAGCGGATCGCCGCGCTGACCGTGCAGTACGCAGATCAGCATCTCGGTGGCGTCGACGCCGGTCTCCTTGTGTGGCCGAGCGCCTGGGCCTCACGGCGATCGCCACGCTCGACCGCCGCCACTTCGGCGTGGTGCGCCCGAGCCATGCAAAAGCCCTGACGCTCGTCCCCTGACGTCAAAGTTCGTCGCGAGAGCCAGCGCGGAGGTCTGGCTCGACTGCCGCTTGGACTGTGTCGCGTGCAAGGAAGCTGCAAGCCGCACCGTGAAGAGTCGCGCTCCCCGCGCAGAGCGGAGAAGGCTGGTGGGTCGGCCGGACGCTCGTGCCCGATGCAGAGCGGGGCTGTCGGGACGGTCATCGCTTGCCATTGCGATCGACCGCGCTGCTGCCGCATCACGCCTCAAGCCGGTCACGCCGTCTCGGGTACCGGTCCGCACGAAGAGGAGCAGTCTGAGCGAGACTGCCCTGTGGGCGACGGAGCAGAAGCGCTCCCGGCGCTGGCTACACGGCTGGGATCGCTGCAAACCGGCAGCGAGTGCGGCCCGGCGCTCATGACGCCGCCGGTGGACCGGCGCTGACCTCGTCGAGGGTCTTTCGGCGTAGTTCGGGAACGAGGCATCCGTCGGCTGGATAGCCGATCGGGAACAGAACGAATGGTTGTTCGTTTGAGGGCCGGCCGAGGAGGTTGGTCAGGAAGCGCATCGGGCTCGGCGTGTGGGTCAGCGTGGCGAGTCCCATCATGTGCAGGGCGCTGATGAACATCCCACAGGCGATGCCCATGCTCTGCTTGGCGTAGTAGTGCTTGCGGACGCTGCCGTCGTCGTTGAAACCGTGAATCTGCTCAAAGGCGACGACGATCCACGGGACAACTTCGAGATACGGCTTGTCCGCGGTCGTGGCCAGCGGCTCCAGCGCGCGCAGCCATTCCTCAGACATCCGCCCGCCCTCGTAGCTGCGGCGCTCCTCTGCCTCGACCGCCACACGGATCTTCGCCTTGGTCCCGGCATCGCCGATCACCACGAACGTCCACGGCTGCTGGTGTGCGCCCGACGGCGCGGTTGAAGCGGTCTTGACCGCGAGATCGATGAGCTCGCGGGGCACGGGATCGGCGCGGAACTCGCGCACGCTGCGCCGTTGATCCATCGCCGCATAGAAGGCCCGCCCGCGCTGGATCATCTCGCGCTCGGGGAGGCGATGGAAGGCCAGCTCGACGAACGGGTGCTCGACTCCCCGAGGGGGATAGCTGTGCGGCTGCGATGGCATGGGGCCTCCTCGTTCGAACACGCAATCCAGGCGGTCCGGCTTGCAGCTTGCCAACCTATCGCCGCTCGCGAGGGATGAAGCCCGTAGGCATAAACGTGACCGTAGCGGCCACCGTTCTTGACGAAGGTCCTCCTCGGCGTCGGTCAGATCCGGCCTCGCTTCTGCTCACGAGAGCCGGGCAGCCTCGTTCTCGCCCCTACTGAGGCGAGCACGCGGTCCGCTTCCGCGAAGTGGGGGGCTCCTCGCCGGTGGGCGCTGCGGGCGGAATCCGGGCTTCCGCTCTGATCTGATCTGAGGTGTTTGCACGCAGTGTCCCTGGCCATATTCGGCGGCTGGCGCAGCGGCGAGCCCTCGGCGCAGGTGGCGCGGTAGTGGTGCTCGCGGTCCTGAAATCATTACCCTCTTGCTATGGACGCTCCGGCCTACGTTTCACGCGTGCGCATCGAGCGGCTGGGGGGGCCGCAGCGCCTCGCCCACCTGCCCGCCGAGGAGGAGCCGGTCACGTTCGGCGTGCATGCCGAGGTGGCCGAGCACTACGGTGTCTCCCCCGCGGATTTCCCGCCGCACGCGACGACGCTTGACTATGTAGTGGCGGCCGCCGGCGGGTGACTGGCCGGCACGTTCGCCGGCGCGCTGGAGGCGCGTCAGATCGAAGTTGAGCGCGACGCCTACGAGGTAGAGGCGATCGGGGATGTCTTTGACGAGGACCACGTCCTGGTGATCCGGCGGATCACCGTCCGCTACCGCCTGGCCGGCGTCCCCGAGGACCGCCGCGACGAGGTACAACGGGTCCACGGCTTCCACGCTCGCTTCTGTCCCGTCGCCCGCAGCCTCGAAGGCGCGATCGAGATCCGGACCGAGCTGGCCTTCAGATAAACCAAACAATCGATCCGCGGCCAACCGATCAGAGGCTTCCCTCTACTTTTCGCGGCATGAAAATGGCGTTTGAAGGGTCCGTCTGGTTCGGGCCGAACGTTTGGCTCATCCGGGAC
>JALYZY010000045.1 GCA_030948665.1 Actinomycetota bacterium
CTCGACCGATCGCTCGACCGCCGAGAGCATCCCCAGCCCGAGCAGGTCGATCTTCAGAAAGCCCGCGTCTGCGCAGGAGTCCTTGTCCCAGTGGGCGATCTGCCTTCCCTCCATCGCGGCCGGCACGATCGGGCAGCAGTCCAGCAGCGGGCGGGTGGAGACGATCATCCCGCCCGAGTGCTGGGACAGATGGCGGGGAAGTCCATGGGCTTCGGCGGCCATGCGGGCGAGCCAGGCCCAGCGCCCGGTTGAGCCTCGGCGACCCTGCTCGCTGGTGGCGCCCGGATCGCTGGGGGGCAGGTCGAAAGCTGTTTCGATGTCCTTGGCCACGTTGCGGGCGTCCCAGCCCTCGCTGCCACGAGCAACCCGCTCGATCTCGCCGGGCGGCAAGCCGAGCACCTTTCCGAGCTCGCGGATCGCCCCTCGTGCGCGATAGGTGGGAAACGCCGCCACCAGCGCCGAGCGATCGCGCCCGTAGCGCTCGTGCACGCGAGGGATCAGCTTCTCCCTGATATCGCGCGGGAAGTCGAGGTCGATGTCGGGCAGCGAAGTCAGCTCCTCGTTCAGGAAGCGACCGATCAGCAGCTCGTTGGCGATCGGATCGACGTGGGAGAGCCCCGTCAGATAACAGACGATCGAGGAGACGCTCGAGCCCCGGCCCCGGCCGGGTGGCAGCAGCGCGCGAGCGCTGTCCGGCCCTCGCACCTCCACGGCAACCTCGCGCGCCAGCTCCAGTAGGTCGTGGTGCAGGAGGAAGAAACCCGGCAGGTTGAGCGCCTCGATGATCCGCAGCTCTTCTCGAACGCGCGCCTGCGCTACCTCCCGAACATCCGCGGGGCCGTCCTCATAGCGGTCGCGTAGACGCGCCTGGCAGAGCTCGGCGAGCTTTCGCATCGCCTGCTCGTCCTCCGCGCCGGGATACCTATAGCCGAGATCGTGCGACAGGTCGAAGCGGAGCCTGCCGGCGAGCACGGCGGTCTCCGCCACCGCCTCCGGATGCTCGGGAAAGCGCGCCGCCATCGCCTCGGGCGACGCCAGCACGTGGCTGAAGTTCCCCCGCCGATGAGGCTCCGAGGCATCGAGCGTGGTGTGCAGGCGAACCGCCACAAGCGCGTCCTGGAGCGGGGCACGCGAACGAGAGTGGACGTGGACGTTGCCGGTCGCCACGCACGGAACGCCGAGCCGTGCAGCGAGTCCCGCCAGCTTCCGGTTGCGAGCGCGATCGTCGCGCAGGAACGGTCGCTGCAGCTCGATTCGGAGCCGCTCTGAACCGAATGCCTCGAGCAGGGCCCTCAGCGTCTGCTCGTCATGGACGCCGCGCAGCGCGCATCCGCTCAGGCAGACCAGTCCCTCCGCGTGGGCGAGGACATCGTCGAGTGAGACGAACGCCTGCGAGGGAGGGCCGGGCTTCTGCCGCGTGTGCGCGTGCGCGCGCGTGAGCAGCCGGCATAGGTTCGACCACCCGGCAGCATCTTCGACCAGCAAAGCCAGATGGCGGCCGTCGTCGAGGTCTACCTCCGCCCCGTGAATCGGCCGCAGCCCCAGTGCCCTGGCGGATACGGCGAACTCCATCGAGCCACAGACGGAGTTGTGGTCGGTCAGCGCGAGCGCGCCGTACCCGAGCTCCAATGCCGCTGGGACGAGCTCATCGGGGAGCGATGCCCCGTCGAGGAACGAGAAGGCCGAGTGGCAGTGGAGCTCGACGTACTGCACCGAACGTATGTTCCCATGCAGATCGGATGTAGGCGCTGGGTGGGCCGAGCGGACGAGAAGGCTAGCTTGACAAATTATTAGTGACTGCTAAGCTGCGCCATCATTAGTTAGTACTCACTAAGGAGGATCGCGCAATGTCCACTAACACCACTTCGACCCGCAGAGGTTGGACCCTCGGACTCGTCTCGGTCGCCTTGTTCATGGTGGTCCTGGACAACCTCGTCGTCAACGTCGCCCTGCCCAGCATCCACCGCGACCTCGGCGCTTCGATCCAGTCGCTCGAGTGGACCGTCAACGCCTACATCCTCGCCTACGCAGTCCTGCTGCTCACCGGCGCGGCCCTCGGCGATCGTCTTGGCCGCAAGCGCATGTTCATCGCCGGCATCTCACTGTTCACCCTCTCCTCTGCAGCTGCTGCGCTCGCCCCTTCCACCAGCCTTCTGATCGCCGCCCGCGCGATCCAAGGGATCGGCGCAGCGATCGTCACGCCGCTGACGCTGACGCTGCTGGCCGACGCATTTCCACCGGAGCGCCGAGGCCTGGCCATCGGGGTGTGGTCGGGGATCAGCGGCATCGCCGTCGCCCTTGGGCCGCTCGTCGGGGGCGCAGTCGTCCAGGCCGCCTCATGGCACTGGATCTTCTGGATCAACGTCCCGATCGGCATCGTCCTGGTTCCGCTGGCGGCAAGCAGGCTGGCCGAGAGCCGCGGACCTCAGCGCAAGCTCGACTTGGCTGGTTTGGCACTGAGTTCAACCGGTCTGCTCGGCATCGTCTATGGACTAGTCCGCTCGCAGTCGCAGGGTTGGACGAGCCCCGATGTGCTCGCCGGCCTGATCCTCGGCACGATTCTGATGGTCGCGTTCGTCCGCAACGAGCTGCGGACCGGAGATCCCATGCTGCCGATGGCGTTCTTCAGAAATCGCGCGTTCGCGGTGACCAACGCCGTGTCGCTGGCGATGTTCTTTGGGATGTTCGGCTCGATCTTCTTCCTCAGCCAGTTCCTCCAGAATGTCCTGCACAACTCGCCGCTTCAGGCCGGGGTCAAGCTTCTCGCCTGGACTGGAGCCACGATGGTCGTCGCGCCGCTCGCGGGTTTCTTCTCCGAGCGCTGGGGGAGCCGCTGGTTCATGGTTGCGGGTCTCGGCCTCCAGGCCATCGCGCTTGGGTGGCTCGCCTCGATCGTGGGCGTCCATACGAGCTACACGAGCATGCTTGGGCCGTTCGTCCTCGCCGGGTCGGGAATGGCCCTGGTGTTCGCGCCGTCCGCCAACGCCGTCCTGTCCTCGGTCAGCATCGATCAGACAGGCCAGGCCTCCGGGGCAACCAACGCGATCCGCGAGCTCGGCGGCGTGCTGGGGGTCGCCGTGCTCGCCACCGTGTTCACCAACAGCGGTAGCTACGCGACGCCGCAGGCGTTCATCGGCGGCCTCGTGCCGGCTGTCTGGGTCGGTGCCGGGATCCTGGCCGCAGCCGCATTGCTGGCGGCGGTGCTCCCATTCGGCACCCGGGCAGCCGTGGCCGAGGCTTCCTCACATCCGGTCGAGCTGGCCGGCGCAGCCGCCTAAGGCCGTAGGATCGATGCCGGCAATGGCCACCACCACCGGACAAGCCGGTTCGCGTCGTCAGCGCGTCCCCGCCGCAGAACGGCGGGACGCGCTGATCGATGCAGCGGTCCACGAGTTCGCACATGGCGGCCTGCACGGGACCCCGGTCGACCGGATCGCCCGCCGTGTGGGAGTCGCGCAGCCGTACGTGTTCAGCCTGTTCGCCAGTAAGCGTGAGCTGTTCCTTGCCGCCGTCCATCGAGGCTTCGAGGTGGTGACGGAGATCTTTACTGCAGCCGCCGAGGAGTTCGACCCTAACACCGCGGAACCAGACTTCGACGTCCTACATGCGATGGGAGCTGTCTACCGGGAGTTGCTGAGCACTCAGCGCGACTACCTGATGCTCCAGCACCAGTCCTACGCGGCCTGCGACGACGAGGTCATCCGCGTGCAGGTTCGCGCCGACTACGCGCGGCTGGTGGGACACGTCGAGCGGCTGTCGGGAGCGGATCCGGAGCGAATCGACGAGTTCTTCCGACACGGAATGTGGCTCAACGTCGCCGCCGCGATGGGTGTGGATGACCTATCCGCCGGATGTGCGTGGGTCCGGGGCGGCCAGCCCGGTTCGCCGTCGAGTGCGGCAAGCATCGACGCGTAGGAGCGCGGCGGCGCCCGGAATCGAGTTGAAATTCGCGGCGTGAGCGGGCCAGGATCAGGCCGCGATGCGGGCGCACGTGTTCGTCTCTCTCTAGGGAGCGATGGCGGCCTGCGCCAAGTCTCTCTGAGGGTCGATTCCCCACCGCCTGCCGACGGCTTCGAGCTCGTCGTCGAGCGGCCAGCGGTCGGGCTTCTCCTCGCCGCTGTGCTCGGCGCTGGCGCCCTTCAGCGCCATGCAGCCCGTGTTATCGCCGAGCTCCCGGATCTTCTGCACATCGGCCGGCGAGAGGCACTGCTGATCGGGGAGGGCGGCAAGCTCAGCGCGCTTCTCCTCGACCGGCCGGGCACCGGTTCCGAGCTCCTGGATGAGCGTCGGGACGACGCATGCGACGGGCTCGTGCGCCAGGTTCCATTGGCAGGCCAGCTGGATCATCGACAGTCCCGACCGCTCCGCAATCGGACGCATCGCTTCAAGCCGTTCGCGGCCTGCCTCGATCCAGCCGGCGGGCCTGAAGCTGCGGTGGTCCTGCCTGGGGAGCTCGTGTCCGGGAACCAGGTCGTCCCAGAACAGGCCGCCGTAGTCGACGACGCGGGTGATCATCTTGACGCCGGCATCAGTCGCGGCCGCAAGACACAGCTCGCCCGGCCATGGCTCGAGCGGGTTGAGGATGATCATCGCCCAGTCGAGCAGCGCTCCGAAGCGCTCCAGGCAGTCGATCAGGTCAAGCGTGAAGCCATTCGCCGGCCCAGGAGCCACGCCGATCATCCGTGTCAGACCGGTCTCACGCAGGCCTGCCATGGCGCTCCACACGGCCTCGCTGCGGTAGCCAGTGCGGTCTGGGTTATGCAGCAGGAGCAGGTCGAAACTGTCGATCTCGCAGCGCTCGAGGCTCCGTTCGGTCGCGACCCGTAGGTAGCCCGCGTAGCCGGACTCGTCCCGAATAGCCGGATCGGTGAAGCGCGGGAAGCCCTTGGCTCCTTCTCGCTCCCCGATGTAGAAGTCGTGGCCCACGGCGCCGACTACGCAGATCTGCTCGCGGGGCAGCGGCGCGATCGCGCGGCCCAGCATTCGGTCGGCCTCGCCGAGTCCGTAGACGTCGGCTGTGATCACGGTCCGGATCGACTCGTCCGGAGTGAACAGCGAGATCAGCCGCTCATCATCGAGCGCCTCGCCGAAGTGCATGAACCGTCCGCCGCTCCAGGTGCCGATCGCGGCTGGTCCGGGATCGACATGCGCGGGATCGGTCATCAATCGCCAGTTTAGGCAGGGGGCGATCTACCTCTGCCGCCACCACCTCCCCCTCACCAGATCGTGGAACACGACCTCATCGCGGCCGGAAGCTGTGACCACCTCCCAGTAGCGGCGGTGTAGCGGCCGTTCGGTCCACCACCGGTCCTCGACCAGCCACGACTCGCGCACTGCGTCAACTGAGACGCCGTCTACCGCGACAGGCCGCCCCTCTTCATCGGCGACGACGCCGACCCGCCGTGGAACCGAGAGCCGCCGCGGACCACTCATCACTCAAACGGCGTCAGTACCGCGCGCCGCTCGGGAAAGCGGGAGTCAGGATCGATTTCCAGTACGCGCAGCGCGGCTTCGGGGCCAGCCGCGGTGCGGGCCTGGCGGATCGCCTCGCGAAGCCGTGCCGTTCGTGCTTCCGCTGGATCTTCCAGAAGCGTGCGCTGGTCGCTGGCGGGGGGACCGAACGACTCCACCGCCAGCCGGAGCTCGTGCGCCGGAGCTGGGACCAGCGAGAGGTGCGGGACCAGCGCCAGTCGCATCCGTACCGGGTCTGCGAGCGCTTCTCGAAAGGAGATCTGCCGCCGCCAGGTCCCCCCCTGCTCCACCAGCACTGCCGAGATCGCCACCGCCCGCAGGGTCCGTCCGCGTCGCTCGCGCCGAGACAGAAGACGATCGATCAGCATCCCGAGCGCACGCTCGAGCTGAAGGCCACAGGACGCCTCGGGCAACTCGAGCGACTCCCGCAGGAACTCGCTTGCGGGCCGTGGCCGCAGCTGACCGTCGCCTCCCACGGCGAGCTCGCGGGCAACAAGCCCCGCGGTGCCAAAACGGTCTGCCAGGGCATCCGGCGAAAGCGCCACAAGCTCCCCGAGCGTCCTGATACCGAGACGCTCGAGCGCCTCTGGCAGTTCGGAAAGTGCCGGCCGGGCGCGAAGCAGCGCTACCGGCAACGAAGACAGAAATGCGCTCGCCTCGTTGCGCCCTCCGGGCACGATCACCGGGCGGCGGGCCCGCGCCTGCGCCGCAGCCGCCACTGCAGCAAAGCGCGAAGGTGCCACTCCATAGCGGGCCGGTACTTCCAGGGCTCCTCGCGCCGCGCCGAGCACGCGCTCGATCCGCTTGCGATCGCCAACCACTCCTGCTCCATACAGCTTCAGCAGGCCGCGTGCGTCGAAGCAAGCAAGCCCGGGACGCTCCGGCTCGAGCGCAGCTCCGATCGACTCGAGACGAACCAGCAGCCGCTCCCACGCATCTGCGACACCGGCCGGATCGGGTGGCACCAGCGTCAATCGCGGGCATCGGGCAAGCGCCTCACCCAGTCGCATCCCCGGATGGACACCAAAGGCCTCGGCCGCCAGCGACACCTCCCCGACCATCTCCTTCGCCCCGGCCTCAGGCGCAAGGGCAGCTGGAACCCGCAGTAGCTCAGCCCGGTCGCCGGCTGCAGTCGTGAGCTGAAAGCGCGGAAGCAGAACGCAGACAATGATCGCCATCCCGAACACATGTTCGCATAGCCGGCGGTCGGAACGACACCACAGAACGCCCCGACCTCCGCCGCCAACATCGGCGGCGGAGGCTAGGCGTGCTACCGGGGAGCTACGCCCCGGGGAGGACCTTCGTGCCCGCGATCTGAACCGCCATCAGATCATGCGGATTCAGGCCGAGGAGCTGAAGGATCGTCGGCGCAATCTGAATCGTCTCGACTTGATCTGCGACCGAACTCGATGCGACCACACCGGGGGCATATACGAGGATCGGGACATTGCGATCCTCAAAGCCGGCTCCGCCATGCTCGGCGATCTTCGCCAGGTGGCCCGTATACACGACACCGTGCTGGACGACACCCCAGACGTCGGGGTGGCGCGGGTCAGAGACCGACGTGCCGAAGTAACGAGCCGCCGCTTCGCCCACGAACAGCTGGGCCAGACCGGAATGCTCGAGGGTCCGCGGAGGTCCGGCCTCCAGCGCGTTGTGCACGTTGTACGTATTGCCCGTCACCGAGTGGTTCCAGAGGAAATCCCTCACGAACTTGAACGCCTCGGGTGTGCGGTAGTTCAGCCACAGCGGGAATGCATCGTCCCTGCTTCCGGCCGCGGTGTTCCCCGGGTCAGCCGCGGTCAGTCTGCCCAAGCTCGGATGCGCCTTGTGCCATGCATCGTTGAGACGGTCGATGATCGTCCCGTCATTGAGCCGGGTCAGGGCCAGCGGATCCTGAGGAGACTGGCCGTGCTTGGCGGAGATGATGATCGCCGTCGAGCGCGCGAGTCCATGCTTGTCGATCTCGACCACCATCCGCTCGACCTCGCGGTTGATGAAGCCCAGCGCACGGGTCAGGAGGGGGCCCGGAGTCGTCGTCCCGGGAAGGTACCCGCCGTTCAGACCGTCGGACACCGGCAGCTTCTCTGCGGTCGAAACCGTCTGGAAGTTCATCCCGAGAATCGCCGGTACGCCCACCTTCTCGGTGCGGCTGTGGTTATACCCGTCGATCCAGTTAAGGACCGCCTCCACCTTGTAGTTGTCGTACTGCATCGTTGCCATGTTGTCCTTCGTCCAGTCGCCCATGTTCGGGAACGGCTCGCCGGTTGGCAGCAGCGCAGCACTGTTGATCTCCGGCGCAAACAAGTCCTGGATGCCCATTCCAGACGGGCCGTTCAGGATCTCGTAGGCGATGTGCTTGTCCGACCACGCGGTCCGCATCCGATGGCTGCGGATCACCTCGAAGATCGTGTTGACCTTCAGGTACTGGTGCGGGAAGACGACGTGACATGACCCCCGGTCGACAGGGAGCGTCTTCGGATCGATCAGCGACCGCGGCATACCCGTCAACTGGAGGATGCTGCCCGGCAGGCCTGAGAGGGCCTGTCCGGAATCGAGGGACAGGGGGTTTCTGGCGATCACCTCGAAGTAGTTGACCTCGGCGCCAGTCCGCTGTGCGGTGCACGAGGCGGTGCCGGCTGGTAGAAGGTTGTGGTTGTACTCGGCGTCGTAGTAGACGCCCGAGGTCCCTGGGTTGCCCCCGGTGACCTGGCCGACCATCCCGGGGAACGAGTCGCTCGGGACCGGCGTCATCGCATGCGAATACTCGCGACCTCCGCCGACGAGCTTGGCCAGCGCGGAGCCCGGGTTCGTCCGGGCATACCACGCGAGGTCTGACTGGTGTAGACCATCGACGGAGATCAGAAGGACATGCGAGACCCTGTGGCTCCCGCTGTCCGCAGGCGACGAATGTGCTGAACCGGCTGCGACTGGAATCCCGATCGCGATGGCCGCGATGGCCGACACGACGACGGCCTTCCTGCTTGCACGCATTGGCGCTCCCTTGCTTCGTTGTGACCGGTGCCGCGAACATATGTCCCGCCGCACGTGGCGAGGTTGCGCAAATGTGCCCAAAATGTGGCAGTGATGTGAACGACCGCGGTGCTACGGTGCGCACGGATGCCTCCAAACCCTGTCGACCTCGCCGCGCAGGGGGTTCGCACCCTCAGAGCTTTCGGCAACCGCATCCCAATCGGCGGCGGGATCATCGCGCAGTCGCTCGAATCGGCGGCTACCGGCCGCATCGTGATGATCACCGGAGCGTCGTCGGGGATCGGCAAGGCCGCGGCCCTCGAGGTCGGCAAGGCGGGCGGCACGATGTTGCTAGTGGCGCGCTCGAAGGGCAAGCTCGAGCAGGTCAAGCGCCAGATCGAGGCGCTCGGCGGGACGGCATACGTGCACCCGTGCGACCTCAACGATCTCGACGACATCGACCGGATGTCAGACGAGGTGCTGGCCGAACACGGGACAGTGGACGTCCTGGTCAACAACGCCGGCAAGTCGATTAGGCGCTCGGTGGACCGCGCATATGAACGCTTCCACGACTACCAGCGGACGATGCAGCTCAACTACTTCGCGCCGGTCAAGCTGATCCTGAAGCTACTGCCGGTGATGCGCGAGCACGGTCACGGCCACATCATCAACATCTCGACGATCGGGCTTCAGATGAACACGCCACGGTTCTCGGCGTACGTCGCCTCGAAGGCGGCGCTCGACGCGTTCTCGCGGTCGATCGGACCCGAGATCATCAACGACGGCGTGCACGTCACGACTGTCTACATGCCGCTGGTCCGCACGCCGATGATCGCGCCGACCAAGATCTACGACCGCTTCCCGACCCTCAGCCCCGAGGAGGCCGGCCACATGATCGCCGAGGCGATCCGCAAACGGCCGAAGCGGATGGCGACGGTCCTGGGCAACATCGGCCAGCTCAGCTATGCGATGGTTCCGGGCGCGCAGGACCTGGTGGTCAACCGCGCCTACCAGCTGTTCCCCGAGGGCGATGCTCAGGCCGCCAAGGAACCGACGGCCGAGCAGCGCGCCTTTGCCGCCGCGACACGCGGCGTGCACTGGTAGCGAGGACGGTCAGGCTACGGCTTGAACTTCGCGTCGCAGGCCTGGATCTTGGATGTGTCGGTTCCAGCCGCTGATATGCAAGAGGTGAGGCTCACGACTCCCGCAGGAACGGCGCCGCCGGACTGGCCGTTGGCATTCTTGACCGCCTGCTGGAGCTGCTTCTCGCCTTGAATGACGGCGTTGTTGGCCGCGTTGTGCTCCGGCCGGATGACCGCGAAGTAGACAACGCCAAAGATCACGAGCGACACCACGGCCGCGATCAGGCGATATTTCAGACTGCTGACGATGACGTACATGGGTTGCCCCCGATGGTTGAGGTTGTCGGACACCTACCGGTCCGTGAGGCGCTGCCCCGCGGAAGGGTCCTCCTTGACCCCCACGGCACGGACGGTCGAGCTGAGTATCGGCTGACGCGCGCGGTGGCTTTAGGATTGATGCCGGGTGCAACGAGACGCACCCGCGGGGACGTGCCGGAGCCTCCCCCGGCGGGAAACGCCGCGGGCTCTTTCACGGCGCAGCACCAGAGCCCAGAAGATACTTGACTGCACAACTTCTTCTGGTAGCGTTGGACCTCGGCGAAACCCAGGAGGCGACATGCGGCTCGAAGGCATCCACCACATCACCGCGATCACCGCGGAGGCGCAACAGAACGTCGACTTCTACGCCGGAGTTCTCGGCCTGCGGCTCGTCAAGAAGTCAGTCAACCAGGACGACACCTCGGTCTACCACCTGTTCTACGCCGACGAGACGGGCGATCCCGGATCGGACATCACCTTCTTCGAGTACCCCGGGCTACCTCGTGGACGTGCCGGAGCAGGGATGGTGCACCAGATCGTCTGGCGCCTGACTGGCCCCGAGGCGGTCGACTTCTGGGAGCGCCGGCTCGCCGACCATGGCACTGAGGTCGCGCGGCATCCGGACAGCGTCGTGTTCGCCGATCCCGAGGGCTTGACCCACGAGCTCAGGGTTGTCGAGACGAGCGACGCGCCGCTGATCGCCAACCACCCGGAGATTCCCTCCGAGCTGGCGCTCCAAGGCTTTCACGCGGCTCGGGCGTACGCGGTCGATCCTACGCGCAGCCGCGCCCTGCTCGAAGATGTGCTCGGCTTCACGCCGCCCATCAAGGTTGGCCCGGGTGGGAAGATCGAGTCGCGCGAGCTCAGAGGCAGCCGTCGCGGCAACTACTACCTGTATGAGCCGCCGCCCCCGGAGGGTCCGCTGCAGGGCGCGGGCACGGTTCACCACATTGCTTGGGGGGCACAGCCCGAGGAGATCGAGGCCTGGCGACAGCGCGTCGCGCAGGCAGGCGCGCATCCGACGCCGGTCATCGACCGCCACTACTTCCGTTCGGTGTATTTCCGCGAGCCGTCCGGCGTGTTGTTCGAGATCGCGACGATCGGACCTGGTTTTACCGTCGACGAGCCGGTCGAGCACCTCGGCGAGAAGCTGTCGCTGACGCCCCAGTACGAGCACCTGCGCGACCAGATCGAGCCGAAGCTAACGCCGCTGTGCAGCCCGCGGCGAGAACTGGACCGCGCGTAGCCGAGGGCGGGCGATCGATTTTGCGCCACAGGGCGCAATTTCGATCACGCGTATGTACTCGACGGCCCCTAGACCGGAGCGCCGGCGTCGCGCATCAGGCGCGCGACGGGCACGGCCCGCAGGCGCTCTGTGCGTAGCTGGGTGGTGAGCTCGCTGGCGAGCCGTGCGACGTCGCTCGGCTTGCTCACTGTGAGCTCGATCAGCTCGCCCGGGCGCAGCGTTCCGAGCGCGGTGTGGGTTCCACCCAGCTTGACCGCGCCGGCGACCAGCCGGCCGCCCGCGCCATGCGCGAACAGCCACTGCCCGAGGCTCGGACCGCTCGACACGTAGAGGAAGTGGTGATGGTGGTATAGCCCGCACGTGCGGTAGAGGTCGGACAGCATGTCACGGGTCCCCAGCCACCGCACTAGCCCGCCCTTCGGCAGCCGTGGGACCGCCTGATCGCCGGCCGGCAAGGCGCGCAGCTGTCCCGAGCTGAGGCTGTGAGCGACCGTGAACGACGCATGGATGCCACGGCGCGAGAGAGCGCTTGCGACCGACGGAAGCTGCGCCAAAGGTGTGTCGACGAGGACCCCCACCTCGGGCCGCGCGGTCGGCACGCCCGTCACCGGCCGCATGTGGACGAAATGTGAGACGAGCTTGTACGAAGCGCCGGTGGTGAACGTCCACCCGATCACTGCCAGCGACAGCGCCGCGGTGGTCGCGGCGCGCGCGGTACGCACGCGCCACACGGGCAACTGGCGAACACGCCGCTCATCGCCGAGGATCAGGGACGCTGTCGAGGGGCGACGAGCGAACGCCACGTCGGGCTCCGGGCGGCGATCGAGCGCCCGCTCGATCGCGGGACCAAGCTGCCGCTGGTTGCGCGCCACCTCCGCGAGGCCGAACCGCTCGAGCGCGGCGTTGGACGCGCGGACGTGGCCGTAGCCGAACCCATAGGAGACGACCGGGCAGCCGCGGATGATCGCTTCGAGGACGGTCAGTCCGGCGCTTGAGTGAACGAGCGCGTCGCTCGCGGCCAGCACGTCGCCCATCCGATCGGTGAAGCCCATAAGCCGCAGCCGACGCTCGCCGCCTAGATGGCGGGCGACCCGCAAGCGGAGGTTGTCGTTGCGCCCACACAGGCACAGGACCAGCGCGTCGGGAACCGCAAGCGCTGCTCGCGTGGCGCCCAGCAGGTCGCCAACGCCCCACCCTCCGCCGGAGACCGCGATCACCTTCGCGTCGGCCGGCAGTCCAAGCGACCTTCGCGCGTCGGCGCGTGTCCGCGCCGCCAGGAACGCCGGCGATGTCGGCGGCTTGGCCCAGCGCACGCTCCCGGGCCCGGCGATCTTCTCGACTTCCTCGGCGGATTCCGGATGCGTGATGAAGTGCAGGTCGATCCCTGGGTGCGCCCAGAACTGAAGGCCGGCGAGATCGGTGATCGACGAGTAGCAAGGGACGTTCAGGCGACCGGTGCGCCGCAGCTCGCCGAGCACCGCCGTGACTCCGGGATACGTCGACAGGATGTAGTCGGGATTGTGGGCGCGGATCAGCCGCATCAGCCCGCGGCGCCCCAGCGCGGTCAAGAGCCTCCTGGCGATCCACCGGGTGGGCGCGAAGTACATGAACAGCATGTACTGGAAGTCGAACAGCCACGGGACCCAGCGGAACATGAATGCCGAGTTCTCACGCAGCACCCGTGTCAGCAGACCGCCCATCGCGGGCAGGCCGTTGACGATCGAGACCTGGGCGTCGGGATCCTCGTCGCGGAACTCTCGAGCCACAGCCCTCGCGGGCAGGTCATGTCCCTCGCCGATGTCGGCGGAGATGATCAGCACATTCCGGGGCCGCGACTCGGCGTCGGGCTCACCGGCGGGGATCACCGCGTCGGCCTGACGCCGCGCGGCGACGGTCGCCTGCTCCTGGCGCCACTGCACGTAGCGGCGCACCCCCTCGGGGAACGGCGTCCCCGCCGTCCAGCCGAGCTCCTTGCGCGCGCGCTCGCTGCACACGACCTTGCCGCCGAAGTCCCCGGGACGCGCCGCCGTGTAGACGATCTCGACGTTCCCGAGCAGCTCCTTGACCGTCTCGGCGATCTGCTTGATGGTGACGTTCTCGTCGCTGGCGAGGTTATAGACGCGGTTGGCAGCCTGTTCCTCGACGCCGAGCGCGACGCCGTCGGCGAGGTCCTCGACATACACGAAGCGCCGTGACTGGCCGCCGTCACCGGCGAGCGTCAGCGGCTCGCCGCGCAGCGCCTTGCCGACGAACGCGGGGATCACGGCCGCCTCCCGGGCCCTCGGGCCGTACGGGATGCCGAAGCGCAGGATCGTGTAATCGATGCCGTAAAGCTCCTGATAGGCCTTGCAGTAGAGCTCGCCGGCGAGCTTCGTGCTCGTATACAGATGGCTCGGCGCCGGCAGCAGGGTGTCCTCGTCGACCGCTTCCTGCTCGCAGTCGGAGTAGACCCAGATCGTGCTCGCGTAGACGATCCGCTTGACGCCTGCGCGCCGGGCGGCTTCCAGGACCGTGACGGTCCCGCGGGCGTTGACCCGCTCGGCGTCCTCGGGCTCAGCATGCACGTCGTTGACGTCGGCAACCGCCGCAAGGTGGGCGACTGCGTCGCAGCTGTGCAGCGCGCGCTCGAGCGCCTCGCGGTCGGTGATCGAGCCAAGCACCGTGTCGACACTGCCGCGCTCATGCCACGGCGAGGGCCGCAAGTCGTAGATCACGGGCTCGTGTCCGCGCGCGCGGAGCTTGTCGACTACGTGCGAGCCGATGAATCCGGATCCGCCTGTGACTAGAACTCTCATTTGCTTAGGACTCCGGACGGTAATACAGCGGCACGCACGAATGGTTGCGCGCGACCCAGTCGCTGTTCGGGAGTTCCACGTCGTGACCCATGATCCTGTGACATGGCTCGTCGTAGACCCTGCCGGTTGAACGCTCGAGCCAATCGAACACGATGTACTTGTAGAGCCCGGAGACCATCCCGTCCGGCAGCTCGAGCCGGCTCGGGTAGTTCGGGTCGAGATGCTCGCGGGCGACGCGGTTCTTCCACTCCACGATCTCGGGCAGCCGCTCCACCTGCACCAGACCGACCGCCGCTGTGAATTCGTTCAGACGGAAGTTGAGCCCGCTCACCTCATAGCTGGGCTTTCCGTAGTTCCGGTAGGCGCGGGCGTACTCGATCACCTCGGGGCGGCGAGAGACCAGCACTCCGCCCTCGCCGGTCGAGATCGTCTTGGTGGCGTACAACGAGAACACCCCCGCGTCTCCGTAGGTCCCCGGATGGTGGCCGTTCCAGCTGGCGCCGTGCGCGTGGGCGCAGTCCTCGATCAGGAAGATCCCCTGCTCAGCGCAGTAGTCGGCGATCTGCTCGGCGTCGAACGCGATGTGGCCGCCGATGTGAACCAGGAACGCCGCGCGCGGCCTAAATCGCTCGGCCTTCGCCTGAAAGTCGGCGAATGACATACATAGGTCCTCGCGATTGCAGTCCACGAACTGGACATCGGCACCGGCGCCAAGGGCTGCAAGCGGCGTGGCCATGAACGTGTTCGACGGACACAGGACAGTCTCGCCCTGGACGCCCGCGAACTGGAGCGCCGCAAGCGCGCCTCCCGCCCAGCTCGAGAGAGCGACCGCCGGGGCACCGCCCTGCTTCTCCCAGGCCGACTCGAAACGTCCCACGATCTCGCCCTCGGACCAGCGCTCTGAGTCGAGCACCTCGTCGATCAGGGCATGGAGCCGCGCGCGATCGCGGTGGTCGAACCCGATCGCGAAGCGCGCGAAGTCGGGTGTGGTGGGAGCCGAAGTTGGGTTCATGGTGTACGGGCGCATGGATGAGCGCATCGCGCGGCGCTAAGCCGGCCCGGCGGCGCGACGCTCGCTCTGTACCGGCCTATCGTCGCAGCTAGCTGCCCAGGCCGGCAAGCCTGTCACAAGGGTAGGACGGTAGCGAGCCGGCGCCGTGAGAGTTCTCCGAGGACCGCCGGCAGTGCCGCCGCAGTACGTCGATGCGAGCCGCGGGCGCTGTAGAAATCCGCGTCGTGCAGGAGGATCACGTCACCGGCCGCCACCTTGCGGGTTGCACGTGCAGCGATCCGGGAAGGCGTCGTGAACTTTCGCCAGTCCTTGCCCCAGCGCGACCACAGCAGCGGCCGAAGACCGTTCTGACAGGCCACGGTCAGGCCTGCCGCGCTGTACACGCCATACGGCGGCCGGTGCCAGATGAGGCTGGCCCCGGTGGCGTCCTCGATCGCTGCCCGGGCTCGCTGAAGATCGTCTTCGAGCTGGCGTTCGGAGAGCCGCAGCTGGAGCCGGTGGCGATGGCAGTGGAGCGCGATGGCGTGGCCGGAGGCGCCAATCCGGGCTGCCAATAACGGTTGTGCAAGCACCTGTTCGCCGACCAGGAAAAAGGTCGCGCTCGCACCATGACTTTCGAGCAGCTCGAGGATCGCCGGGGTGCCCTCGGGGTGCGGTCCGTCGTCGAAGGTGAGCGCGACGCCGGGACTCTGTTCGAGCCTCAGGGGGATCCCCCGTTCGCGGGCGACCGAGGGTAGGACCGGCGCGAGCAGCGCGGGCAGTCGGACTGGCACGGTGACGCAACGATGTCACGGTTGCCAGTGGGGATAACGTCCGCCTGGATGATTGGTTCCAAGTTGACGTGTTCGCATGTGCGTGGCTCGCGAGCAGGTGAACGCGGGAGTTTGGAGCCAATCAGCTAATGGATCAGTTCGATGCCGAGGTGACGGTTCGGCGGGTGCGCTTCGTCAGCGACGCGACGGGCTGGGGGGTGCTCGAGGCAGCCACCGCCGACGGGACGACCGTCGTGCTGGTGGGAATGCTCCACCACCTCGAGGCGCGCGAGCGCGTCCAGGTCGCCGGCACGTGGGTCAACGACAGCCGCTACGGCGCTCAGGTGAAGGTCTCTGAGGCGATCCCGCTGCCACCCTCTGACGCGGAGGCACTGATCGCGTATCTGCGGCGCGTCAAGCACGTCGGAGAGAAGCGAGCCGCGCGGCTGGTGGCGCAGTTCGGTGCCGATCGCGTGCTTGGGGCGATCGATGAACGCCCGGAGGCCGCGTTCGCAGCGGCCGGCGTGAGGCGTGCCGCGCTCGGTGAGGCGGTCAGCTCATGGGAGCGCCTTCGCGTCGCTCGCAAGCTCCACCTGCTGCTCGCCCCCCACGGCCTCGCCCATCTGGTGGCGAAGATCCAGGACGCTTTCGGCGACGGCGCCCACCGGGTCGTGAGCGAGCACCCGTACGAGCTGACCAGCGTGTTCGGGGTCGGATTTCTCACCGCCGACCGGATCGCCCGCGGCGCCGGGGCGTTCGGGGATAGCCCCGAGCGAGCCCGGGCCGCGACCCTCCATGTCCTCTCGGAGACCGAGCGGAACGGCAGCACTTGCATGCGGATCAGCAAGCTGCTCGACTCCCTTTCAGAGCTACTCGGGACAGACGTCGACGAGCGGTTCATCGATGGCCTGGTCAGCGCCGGTGACCTCGCCCGCGAGGACGACTGGGTCTATCGCAGGGAGACCGCGGAGCTTGAGGCAGAGCTCGCCCGGCGAATCGCCGATCTGGTGGCCGCCGATCCGGCGGACCGCCTGAGCGAGCCCCAAACGGAGGCCTTGGAGCGCGCCGGATCGGAGCTGACGGCCGAGCAGCTGGCCGGGGTGCTCGGCGCGTTCGAGCACCGGCTGTCGCTGATCACGGGAGGCCCGGGCACGGGCAAGACCGCGTCGATTCGCGCGATCGCCACCCTCGGCGGCGCTGACGGGGCGCGCGTGCAGCTCGTCGCCCCCACGGGGCGCGCGGCGGTGCGAATGAGTGACGCAAGCGGCATCGCCGCGAAGACCGTGCACTCGGCGCTCGGCTGGATCCCCGGCGAAGGGCCAACCCACGACGAACAGGACCCGCTGCCATGCGATCTGCTGATCGTCGACGAGACTTCGATGGCCAGCCTCGAGCTGCTCGCGACGCTCCTGCGAGCGGTCGGCCCCCGGACGCATGTGGTCCTCGTCGGCGACGCCGATCAGCTTGCGCCCGTCGGCGCCGGCAAGCCGTTCGCGGAGCTGGTCGCCTCTGAGGTCGTCCCCACCACGCGACTGACACACATCTTCCGGCAGGCGGCTGGCAGCATGATTGTGCGGGGGGCTCACGCGATCCGCCGGGGCGAGCTTCCCGCGTTCGCTCCCTCACCCGAGACGCGCCGCGACCTGTTCTTCGTCGAGCGCCACGATCCGGCAGCGGCACTGGCGGAGATCGTCTCGTTGGTATGCGAGCGGCTCCCCGCCCACTATCGGGTCGACCCGGTGAGCGACATCCAAGTGTTCGCCCCCGTCTACCGCGGGGACCTGGGGATCGACGCACTCAACGCGTCGCTGCGCGAGCGGCTCAATCCGGATGGCCAGCGAGTCCGCGGGGGGAGGCTCCGGATCGGGGACAAGGTGATGATGACGGGCCGAAACCTGCACGAGCTCGGGCTGATGAACGGGACGCTGATGCGGGTGCTCGACGAGGTCGACGGCGAGGACGACGAATCGGCCGTGATCCTTGCCGCCGAGGGGACCATCTTCCGGCTTCCAGGCGAGGAATCGCAGGCGCTTCGCCTCGCGTACGCCTGCTCGGTGCATCGCGGTCAGGGAATCGAGCTGCCCGTGGCCGTGATCGTTGCGCACCCGGCCGCGGGCGCGTTCTTTCTCCGCCGCGAGATGCTCTACACAGCCGTGACGCGGGCGTCTGTCGCGACGGTGATCGTCGGTACGCGTAATGCGCTCATCGCTGCCGTGAGCACGCCGGACACCGGCCGCCGTCACACCCGGCTGGTCGAGCGACTTGCAGCGCTGTACCGGGCGGGGACCCCCGCCGCCACTCCGTAGGCTCGGCCACGGCGAGCGACACCGTAGGCTTGGCCACAGAGATGGCCTCCTCCACCGACAGCCTCCGCAAGCGCCACGCGCTCGAGCTGTTCTCGGACCTGCCGGAGCGCTATGACCGGATGGGAGCCGTTCTGAGCTTCGGACAGGATCCGCGGTGGCGGCGCGCGCTCGTGGATGCCGTCGCGCCACAGCCAGGCCAACGGGTGCTCGATGTCGCGACGGGAACCGGGCTGGTCGCGTTCGAGCTCGCGAGACGGGGCTGCGAGGTGGTGGGGATCGACCAGAGCGAGGAGATGCTCTCCGGCGCTCGCAACGCGCTGCAGCGGCGGCCTTCGCTCGCGCACAGGGTCCGGTTCCTCCGCGGCCAGGCCGAGAATCTTCCGTTCGGCGACGGCGCATTCGACGCGGTCAGCTTCACGTACCTGCTGCGCTACGTCGATGATCGCATCGCGACGATGCGCGAGCTCGCGCGGGTGCTCAGAGGAGGAGGCCGGATCGGGATGGTCGAGTTCGCTGTGCCTGCCTCGCCAGTGCTGCGCACTGCCTGGAGGATCCACACGCGGGCGGGACTGCCGCTCGCCGGCAGGCTTGTGTCGCCCGCCTGGCGCGAGGTCGGGCGATTCCTCGGTCCGAACATCGAACAGCTCTATGAGCAGGAGCCCAACCTCGCAGAGCTGTGGAGAGCAGCGGGAATCGAGGACGTGCACGAGCGGTGGATGAGCTTTGGAGCCGGACTGGTGATGTGGGGAACGAGGAATGACGACAGCGCCGCGTGAGCTTCGCGGCCCGGCGTTCTACGCGCTGGCGCGGGGGGGTTGGCGCGACCTGGTCACGCTGCTCCATCCCCCCTACACGGCCTGGCACCTCAGTTATGTCGCGATCGGCGCCGCCGTGGCGCCGGCGGTGCACATCGACAGATTGGGAGCCGCGCTCGGCGCGTTCGCACTCGCCGTAGGGATCAGCGCCCACGCGCTCGATGAGCTGAACGGGCGCCCCTTGAATACCGCACTCGGGCGACGGACGCTGATCGCGCTGGCGATAATCGGGCTCGCGGGCGCGGTGGCGATCGGGATCGCGGGGATGTTCATCGTCTCGCCGCTACTCGCGCCACTGGTTCTCATCGGTGCGCTGATGGTCGTCGCGTACAACCTCGAGCTGGCCGGAGGTCGCTTTCACAACGATGCCTGGTTCGCGATTGCGTGGGGGGCCTTTCCCGCTTTCACGGGCTACTTCGTCAACTCACTCCAGATCAGACCCGCCGGGCTGCTCGTGGCTGGCGCCTGCTGCTTGCTGAGCGTGGCTCAGCGGCGACTGAGCACGCCCGCGAGGGAGCTGCGGCGGCGGACCATCTCTCTCACAGGGGAACAGCGCCTGAAAGATGGCAGGGTTATCGAGCTCACCTCGACGAGGCTTGCCGATCCGCTGGAGGGCGCGCTATCGGTGATGTCGGTGGCGCTTGTGCTGCTTGCCGCGGGTCTGCTCGCCCTGCGCGTCTGACCGCTCGATCAGAACGATCGGAGCATCAGAAGTCCGCCTCTCGGCCCGTCGCGTACGAACGCAGCGAATGTTCGTATGGCTGTACTCGGCCGAGATCCTGTGAGCTTGAGTACGTTTCAGGCCTGTTCATTCATGGCCTCGACCACGTCCAGCTGGCGGCGCCGCCGGGCTGCGAGTCCGACGCTCGACGATTCTTCGGTGAGCTGCTCGGGCTGAGCGAAGTGCCGAAGCCACGGTCGCTGGCGGCTCGGGGTGGTGTCTGGTTCTCGCTCGGCGAGCAGCAGCTCCACGTGGGGATCGATGAGTCCTTCATCCCTGCCCGCAAGGCACATCCGGCGCTGCTCGTGGATCCGGCCGGGCTGGAGGCGCTGGCGGTGAGGCTGACCGCAGCAGGCCTCGAGGTCGTGTGGGATGAGGAGCTTGCGCCGGTCCGTCGGTTCTACACCAGCGACCCATGGGGAAATCGGATCGAGCTGATCGGCGCCGCCGCTCGGCCATGAGGCGTGCGTGGAGCTCCGCGCTCCTCGCGCCCGAGAGCGCGCTCGCCCTCGGGATGACGGCCTATGCCCGCTCCCGCTTTCGCATGCATCGCGGCCGTGACGCATGCGTCAACGACGCCAAAGAATGGGTGATCAGGCGATCCGGCCTGCCATTTGATCGAGGACCGCGTCGGCCCACAGTGTCAGCGCCCGGGCGCGGCGGTAGGCGCGCTGGAGCGGGAACTCGAGCGTGTAGCCGATCGCGCCGACGACCTGCTGGCAAGATGCCGTCGCTCGGCACAGCGCCGGGCCTGAGTACGCAAGCGCCTCAACCCCCGGGCAGTCCATCGCCAGCAGCCGGAGGCCGCGAACCGTCGTCGCGACGTCCGCGAGCAGCTGCTGCACAGGTGCGAGCGCAGCAAGCGTCGAGCCGAACGCCCGCCGGTCCTTGGCGTAGTCGACGGTCAAACCGAGCGCGCGCTCGCCGACCCCCGCGAGGTAACCAACGCTCGCCGCGATCCAGGCAGCAGTGCGAGTCTCGTGCCCGCTCAGGCGGCCCTCTAGAACCCCTTCGAGCACGCGGTGAACACCGATCGCGTCGCCATACGGGAGAGCTTGAGAGCGAGTTATCCGGACCAGCGAGAGCCCTTCGACGCCGAATCGCACGACGTTTCGGGAACCATCGTGATAGCGGACCAGGTCGGCCGCCATGGGGCTGCCGCCGAGCAGCGCGTCGATCTCGCATACGGGTGCGAGCGCGCGCCCCAGCTCGAGCGCCGCCGGGCCCGTGAATGCCAGCAGGTCAGGATCGGTGGCGAGTGACAGCCACCCGGTCCGCTCGAGCGCCGCGCTCAGCTCCGGGCAGCGGTCATCGCCGGTCTGGCCGGGATGCCATGCCGGCGGCTCGGGCAGCGTCTTGGAGACCGCCGCGGCGACACTCTCAGCGAACGCCCGGGTCTCCTCGGGCGCCGTCACCTGAGTACCTGCGCTCCGAGCTCCCCAAGGATCTCGGCAGTGTGCTGTCCCAGCGTGGGCGCGGGGCGGTCGACCGGCGCGGCTCGCCCATCGACCTTGAACACCGACCCGAGCTGACGGACCGTTCCGATTCCTGGAGCCTGGACTGACGCAACCAGGCCGTTGGCCTGGGCCTGCGGGTCGTCGTAGAGCTGATCGAGCGTCCGCACCTCTGCCGAAGGCACGCCGGCCCCGCGCAGCCGTGCGATCCAGACACCGAGCGGCTGGCCGGCGAACACGTCCTCGACCGCGCGTACGTGGGCCACGCGCTCGGATCGCTCCGCGCCGTCAGCGGGCGGCGCCTGCGGGTTTGAGACGAACCGGTCGCTCGTTCCGGTAACCGCCAGGACCGCGCGTCGCTGGCGGTCGTTCAGGCACGCCACCACGAAGAAGCCGTCGGCGGCTCGGTACGCGCGGTAGTAGGGCTCGAGCTCCTCGCCCGCCACCGTCCGCGCGGCGTGGGCTGCGAGATCAGCTGGGGTGGCAAACGGCGGACCGCCCGCTCGCGACGATCGTGCCGGGGCATCGATCGACTCGACCGAAACGAACCGCTGCGCCTGGACCGCAAGCGCGGCGCCGAGCAGGGAAACCTCCAGACCCGTGCCGCCCCTCCCGTTCCGGCCCACGCTGAGGAGGCCCGCGAGAACCGCGAGCGCGGCCAGCAGCCCGGCGGTGAAGTCGGCCATGGCGATTCCTCCAGCCCTCCGCGGGACCGTGTCGCCCGGCCGCACATCGGCGAGCAGCAGGCCCGACAAGGCCTGCGCCACCAGATCGAACGCCCTTAGATCGGACGCGGGTCCGGCGCTCCCGAAGGCAGACACACAGCACCAGACGGCACGAGGGTTGAGCTCGCCAACGCTCGCGCGATCGAGCCCGTACGCCGCGGCGGTCTCAGGCGGGAAGTTGTGGATCACCGCGTCGGCGCCGGCGATCAGCCGCTCGGAGTGCTCGCGGCCCTGCTCGCTCTTCAGATCGATCACGACCGAGCGCTTGTTTCGGTTCAGCGCGTGGAAGTAACGGCTCTCGCCGTCACCGAAGGGCTCGTAGCGACGCCAGGCGTCCCCGGCGGGTGCCTCGACCTTGATCACGTCGGCGCCGAGGTCTGCAAGCAGCATCCCGGCAAACGGACCGGCCACGTACTGGGCGTACTCCAGTACGCGGATACCGTCGAGCGGCAGCGGCGGTCCGGCACCATTGAGGCCCGCCCGCACGTCGCCCACCCGCCCGTCGGTCGCCCGACCGTCGCCCACCCGCCCCTCGGTCGCCCGACCGTCGCTCAGCTCGGGCATCCCAGCTCCCGCCGCGCGATAACGAGCCGCTGAACCTCGGCGGCGCCGCCGGCGATCGTGGTGGCTACGGCAGCCCGCATGAACGCCGCGACCCGCCCGCGCATCGTCTCGGTGCCCTCTTCGAGCATCGCCTCGGGACCGAGGAGCTCGGTCGCGCTAGCCGCAAGGCGCTGCATCAGCTGGGCAACCGACAGCTTGGCCATCGACGCCTGAGCACTCGCCGGCCTGCCCTCGGCAAGGAGCTCAGCTGCACGGCGCCCCTGCAGCCGGGCTGCCTGCGCCTCGCCGCGCAGACGCCGCAGCGTGGTCCGCTGCTCGGGGCGGCGAGCGATCGGATCGAGCCAGTCGAGGAGCGATAGGACGACCCCAACCTTCTCGCTTGTGACGCGCTCGTAGTCGAGCGTGCCCATCAGCACGCTCCACGCCCCGTGCGGCTCGCCGACAAGCTGATCTGCGGGAATTTCGACATCAGTCAGCTCGAGCTCGCCGAGCGTTCCGCCTCCGAGCGTCTCGTGCACCTGCACGTTGATTCCGGGCGTGCGCATGTCCGCGACGAGCACCGAGATTCCGCGGTGCCTAGTGGCCCCAGCGTCCGTGCGCACAGCGAGGTACGCCCAGTCGGCGTACTCAGCGCTCGAGGTCCAGATCTTGCGGCCGTTGACGACGAACCGGTCGCCGCGGAGCTCCGCCCGCGTGCGCAGCGCCGCCAGATCCGACCCGGCGTCGGGCTCGGAGAAGCCCTGGCAGAACAAGAGCCGTCCGGCTGCGATCTCGGGCAGCAGCCGGCCGGCCAGCTCCTCCGAGGCGAAGCGGATGAGCGCATTGCCGACGGTCTTGACCGACAGCAGGTACCCGGATAGCGGCAGCCAGTGGTAGCCGAAGCGCTCCTCACAGCTGACGGTGTGCAGGTGCGTAAGTCCACGGCCGCCCTGGCGTTCTGGCCAGTGAAGCCCGATCCATCCATCACGGCCGAGCCACTCGTAGACGACTCGCGAGTCGCCGTCGGAGGGCATGCCCTGGTAGCGGAGCTGGGGCTCGGTCGACGCCAGCGCGGCGACCTTGCGCGCGAACGCGTCCGCCTCCGCCACCAGCTCGGCCTCGGCGGCGCTATCTACCGGCATGAGCGACGCTATCTACCGACATGGGCTATGCGTTGCGGTTCGCGACGACCGACACCGACGGCCCGGTCGATCGCGCCTGCGGCCTCGCGCAGTAGCGTCACGAGCTCGGAGCGCGAGTCATCGTTCACGCGCGAGGCCGGAAGCGAGATGTTGATTGCCGCAGATCCAGGGCCGCCCGTCCAATCGAGCGGAGCCGCAATCGACACCAGGCCGATCTCGTATTCCTCGGCCGAATGGGAGATCCCCGACCGGAGGATCGCGGCGAGCGCGGGGGCGAGCTGCTCCCAAGTCGTAAGCGTATGAGCGGTCCGAGCCTCCCAGGGACCCGGGCCGAGACGTCCCCGGGCCACCTCCGGCGGCAAATGGGCGAGCAGGCACTTGCCGAGTGCCGAGCAGTAGGCGGGGAGCCGCTGTCCGACAGTGGCCTGAAATGTGAGCAGGCGGTCGCCGGTCTCGCTCAGCAGGTAGACGACCTCGTTGTCATGGAGCACGGCAAGATTGACCGTCTCGCGTGTGCGCGCGGCGAGGTCCACCAGGTGCCGGCGCGCCAGGTCGGGCAGCTGCATGCCGGCGAGCAGTGGCGGGACGAGCCGCGTGAGTTCGATCCCGAGGCGCAAGCGCCGGGTCCGAGGCTCGCGCTCTAGAAATCCCCTCGCGGTGAGAACACCTGTCAGGCGGTGGACCGTCGCCAGGGGCAGCGACAGCGCGGCCGAGATCTCGGTCTGTGAGAGCTCGGGCCCTTGACTAGCGAACAGCGAGATGATGTCGAGGCCGCGGGCGAGGGTTCCGACCGTCTCATTTCCATTAGTTGAAACTTGCTTTTGCATATTGAGAGTGCGAGGATACGCCCGGCATGGATTCCAGTCAACAGCCTCAAGCCGTCCCCGAGCCAGCAGGCGTACGCCGGATCGCTCACCTACCGATCGAGATGCAGGACGGAACCGTGCTCGGCGCGCGCGTCTGGCTGCCGGCCGATGCGTCCGCGGAGCATCCCGTCCCGGTGATTCTCGAGTCGCACCCGTATCGCAAGGGAGACGGCACCGTCCAGCGTGACGCCACTGTCGCGCCGTGGTTTGCCAAGCACGGCTACGCGTTCGCGCGGCTCGACATCCGCGGGAGCGGCGACTCCGGGGGGATCCTCGACGACGAGTACCTGCCGCTCGAGCAAGAGGACAACGTCGCCGCAATCGCCTGGCTCGCGCGGCAGGAGTGGTGCTCCGGCGAAGTGGGGATGATCGGCATCTCGTGGAGCGGCTTCTCGGGGCTGCAGGCCGCTGCGCTGGCACCGCCAGAGCTGAAGGGGGTCGTCGTGCTGCACTGCAGCGACGACCGCTACGCCGACGACGTCCACTACATAGGCGGCTGCGTGTCGGCGATGGACATGCTCTCGTGGGCCAGCTCAATGCGGGCGTATCTCGCCCAGCCACCAGATCCCGAGGTGGCAGAGGACTGGCGCGAGCAGTGGCTCGAGCGGCTCGAGCGCACGCCGCCTTTCATCGAACCGTGGCTCTCGCACCAGCGCCGGGACGCCTACTGGCAGCAGGGATCGGCAGGGGAAAGCTACGGCGAGATCAAGTGTGCGGTGTTGGCAGTTGGCGGGTGGCTCGACGGCTACCGGGACTCCGTGCTGAGGCTGGTCGAAAACCTGCCGGGCCCCGTGCGCGGCCTGATCGGCCCATGGGGTCATACGTGGCCGCAGAGCGGCGAGCCGGGGCCTTCGATCGGGTTCCTCCAGGAGTGCATTTCATTCTTCGACTGTGTCCTCAAGGGCGTCGAGAACGGCTTTCTCGACGAGCCGAAGCTCGTCACCTGGATGCAAGACGCAGTGAGCCCAGCGGGAGGATACGAGACGCGCCCAGGACGCTGGGTAGCCGAACCTGCCTGGCCTTCCCCGAACGTGCAAACGACTACGCTGGCGCTGTCGAAACGTGGTCTCGGTGACGGCGAGCCGGACGGGCGCGAGATCCGCGGGCTCCAGAGCACCGGGATCAACGGCGGCGTCTGGTGTGGCGACGGCGGCGCCGCCGATGCGCCGGTCGACCAGCGCGCCGATGACGGCGCATCGCTCTGCTACGACAGCGATCCACTGAGCGCTCCGCTCGAGCTGCTCGGATTCGCCACAGCCGTGCTCGAAGTCACCTCCGATCGACCCACCGCGCTGATCGCCGTCCGCCTTTGCGATGTTGCGCCCGACGGCGCCTCGACGCTAATCGCCCGCGGCGTTCTCAACCTCACTCGCCGTAACGGCCATGACCGGACCGAGCCGATGCCGGCCGAGCCGGTGGTGGTGAGAGTTCAGATGCAGTCGACTGCCTATGCGGTGCCGTCTGGCCATCGCCTGCGGCTGGCGATCTCGCCGACCTACTGGCCGTGGGTGTGGCCCTCGCCGGATCCGGTGATGCTTTCGGTGCGCTCCGGCGGCGAGAGCCGGCTCGAGCTCCCGGTCCGTGTGTCCGACATCGACGGTGCGCCGCGTCCGTTCGGCGAGCCCCAGGACTCCTCTCCGGTACTCGCGGAGGAGAGCGGCCCGGGGCCGACCCGCCGTGTCCGGCGCGACCTGTCCAGCGGGGCGTCCGAGGTCGAGTTCGCCTGGATCGATTCGACGGTTGAGCTCCCCGAGAGCGCGATCAAGATGGGCGAGCGCAACGTGACCTACTACAGAATCGTGGAGGGAGACCCGCTGTCCGCTCGGGTGGACTGCGACATCGAGGTGACTCTAGGTCGCGGGGAGTGGGGTGTCCGCACCGAGGTCCGGAGCTCGATGACCGCCGACCGGGAGCGTTTCCTGGTGACCACGGAGCTGAAGGCCTTCGAACGGGCCGAGCAGATATTCACTCGCACCGACAACCACGAGATTCCCCGCGACGGAGGCTAAGTGAGCCGGACAGATGTAGGCGCCGCGACGCTGCCTTGGTCGTGGTACTCCGAACCTGAGGTTGCGGCGCTAGAGCGCGAGCGGATTTTCCGCCGAGCCTGGCAGTACGTGGGGCACCTCGGCGAGCTTCAGGGCCCCGGAAGCTATTTCGCGAGCCATGCGGGCGGAGTGCCGGTGGTCGTGACGCTCGACCGTGACGGTGGGCTCCACGGCTTCTTGAACGTCTGCCGGCACCGCGGCACCGTCGTGGCCAGCGGGTCTCAGAAGCGGGGCACGCTTCAGTGTCCCTACCACGCCTGGACCTACGGCCTCGACGGCGCGCTTCGCGCGGCTCCTCGGAGCTCGCGCGACGAGACGTTCGATCGCACGCTCCTCGGCCTGCGCCGAGTCGGTCTCGGCACCTGGGGACCGTTCGTGTTCGCGAATCCCGATCCGGACTGCGAGCCGCTCGATGAAGCGCTCGGCGACCTGCCGGATGTCGTCGCAGCCGGCGGCCTCGAGGTCGGGCAGCTGCGTTTTCACAGCCGGGCGACATACGAGCTGCACGCAAACTGGAAGATTGCCATCGAGAACTATCTCGAGTGCTACCACTGCGCGCTGAACCATCCGAGCCTGGTCGAGGTGATCGACGAGCGCGGCCTGACCCTCGAATCCTGCGGACTGCGCGTGAGCCAGCAGGCACCGGCTCACCGCCGGGTCGCGGAGGGAACGGCGCCGTTCGATGCGCGGGGGCCGCTGAGCTTCGCCCGCTACCACTTGCAGCTTCCCGCGACCAAAATCAACTCGCTTCCGGGCCATCCGAACCTCTCGATCGGACCGCTTTGGCCCACGGCGACTGACCGCTGTGCGGGGTTCCTCGACTACTTCTTCGCCCCGGATGCCGCTGAGCGCTGGATCGACGCGCTGTTTGCGATCGATGCGGTCGTGGGGGGCGAGGATACGGCGCTGATCGAGGCCGCTCAGGCGGGCACTGCGAACGGTGTCCTCGAGCAGGGCCACCTGCTGCCCGGCAGCGACGACCTGATAGTGCACTTCCAGGAATACATCCGCGCCCGGATCGGCGGTTAGGCGCCCGGAGACGTGCCGCTCGCCGGGCGGCGGGCAGACCGGCAGGCTGCGACGGGCGTATGGGGGTGACCGCCGCCGGGAAGGAACGCCGCCGCGCGGGCGTCTTCAGGGTGATAGCGCACCTGCCGTCCCGTCTCGCGTTCCATTTGCGTGGGCTCCCGAGAGCGAGGGGAACGGCAAGGCAGCGATCCACCATCACAAATTGATAGGAGAGGAAATGAGCAACCCCAGCTCACACTCGTCCCTGCCCGCCAGCTCTTCGAGTCGCCGGTCGTTTCTCGCCGGGGCCGCGGTAGCCGGAGCAGGTCTCGCGATTGGCGTTCCGGCTGCATCGGCGGACGGTGACCTGACAGCGGGCGACGCCGCGATCCTGCGCTTCCTCGCCGCTGCCGAGATCCTCGAGACCGACTTGTGGCAGCAGTACAACGAGCTCGGCGGCATCCAGGACCGCGAGGTCCCCGGCGGCAGCGGAAACCCGGTGTACACCAAGCGCCTCAGCGTCCTCGACGCCGATATGGCGCAGTACATCCATGACAACACCGACGACGAATTCACCCACTTCAAGTTCATCAATGCCTACCTCGAGGCACATGGGGCGCGCGCGGTGAACCTGGACCGCTTCCGGACGCTGCCCAGCAGCAAGGCCACCGGTGCTCAGCAGATTGGCAGGCTGACCAACCTGATGGAGCTGACCGTCGACACGAGTTGGTGGACCAAGTACCGCAGCTCGAAGGGGAACCCGGATCTCGGGGATACCTTTCCCCCGGCCGTTCCAGGGCTCCTGAAGGGTCGGTTCCCCGCCATCCCCCGCTCTGACGACGACCTGCACCCCGAGAAGCACATCCAGGCGATCGCCAACACGGCGGGGTTCCATTTCGGGTTCATCGAGCAGGGCGGCACCAGCCTGTACCCGTCGCTCGCTCAGCGTGTGACGAGCACGGAGGTGCTGAGGATCCTGCTGAGCATCGGGCCGACCGAGACCATGCACTTCCAGACCTGGCAGGACAAGGCCGGCAACGCTCCCCCGTTGACCGACCCCACGAACGGCCTCGTGTTCCCGGATCTGAACTCCCCGCCGTTCGGAGGCGAGCTGTTCCAGACGAACCTGATCATGCCGGAGCCGACGAAGTTCCTATCCCGGAGGTTCCCTGAGGTTTCGATCATCCGTCCCACTGAGACCAAAGGGGCCGCGATGGGCGCCGCCAAGGCCCTGGTCGCCGACGGACTGTTCCGCGGCCAGTCAGCGGAGTTCTTCGCGGTGATCACCGAACTCGCCCGCCAGGCCGACAAGGCCCGCAAGCAGCGCTGATCGGTCCCACACCCCGCCAGGGTGAGGCGCGTCGGTCGCCGCCTCACCCTGCGGTAGCTCCTTCTCAGGCTGCCTGCGGAAAAGGAGCTGGCAAGGCGACGCGCCCGGGCACTCAC
>JALYZY010000105.1 GCA_030948665.1 Actinomycetota bacterium
GATGTCGGCCCCCAGATCGGGGGCCTTCTCGAGCATCCGGACGTTGCTGCCGGGAACGGCCAGCTCGCTTCGGTGCAGGCGTGGGCTAGCGCTGGACATGGAGCGCGGCAGTCAAGCGGGTCTCGCCCCTCGGCGCAAGGGGTCTTAGACGAATTTCATTGGTGCTGCAGGTCCGCTCAATACATAGACCGCAAGCTTTGGGTTGGCGCTTAATTCTTGGCTGTTCTCTGAGGAGTCCCTGGGCTACCTTGCCGTGATGAGCTCCCACATTCCCCACCGCCCTGCCCCCTCCGCGCGGCTGCTGTGCGGCCCCGGGCCCAGCAACGTCTCCCCGGCTGCGCTCGCGGCCATGCACAGGCCGATGCTGGGTCATCTCGATCCCGAGTTTCACGAGATCCTGCTCGAGGTCGTCGACCTGCTGCGCGTCGCGTACAGGGCGAAGCGCGGGCTGGTGCTCCCGCTGCAGGCGACCGGGACCTCCGGAATGGAGGCGGGATTCGCCAACCTGGTGGAGCCGGGCGACGTCGTGGTCATCGGTACCTGCGGGTACTTCGGGCGGCGCATGTGCGAAGTCGCGCGGCGATGCGCAGCGCGCGTCGTGCCGGTGGAGGCGGACTGGGGCGAGTGCGTCCCGAACGACCGCCTGCTCGAGGCGCTCGACGACCATCCCGACGCGAAGCTGCTTGCTGTCGTTCATGCCGAGACCTCGACCGGAGTCGAGCATCCGCTGAAGGACCTCGGCGATGCGCTGCGCGGCCGGGATGTGCTGCTGATGGCTGATTGCGTCACGTCTCTTGGGGGTGTCGAGCTCGAGTTCGATGCCTGGAGGATCGACTACGCCTACTCATGCACGCAGAAGTGTCTCGGTGCACCTCCCGGAATGTCGCCGATCGCCGTCTCAGACCGGGCACTCCAGCAGATCCGCGACCGGCGCACGCCAGTACCGTTTTCCTATGACCTGATGGAGCTCGAGCGCTATTGGGTGCAGCGACCCGCCGTGTACCACCACACAGCTCCGATCCTCCATATCTACGCGCTTCATGAGGCGCTGCGCGAGCTTGCGGTAGAGGGGCTCGAGGAACGCTGGCGTCGCCACGAGCAGGCCGGCCGGCGTCTCCAGGCGCGGCTGTGCGAGCGCGGGCTTGAGCTGCTGGCCGACTTCGATTGCCAGCTCGCGCCGCTGACCGCGGTGCGGCTGCCCGACGGGATCGACGGCAAGCGCATCCAGACGCGCATGCTCGACGAGCACCGAATCGAGATCGGGGGCGGGCTCGGCCCGGCGGCACCGGCGATGTGGCGGATCGGCCTGATGGGCCACAACGCACGCGTCGATGTAGCCGACCGGGTGCTCGGTGCACTCGACTCGGTGCTGGCGACCGAGGGCGCGTTGACCGCGGCCTGAGTGCGGGATGGTTTCAGCTGGCCAGCGCTTGCGCCAGCGCATGCTGCGCAGCTCGCGACTCCGCGAACTCCATGAACGCGCTGACCTCGTCGCGCACCGCCCCGACGGCCGAGCGGACGACGTACCAGGCGCGCTGGGGAAGCGCGCCGCAGGGACGGATTGTTGCGAGCATCCCGAGCTCGAGCTCCAGCTGAACGGCGCGGCGCGGCTGCAGCGCCAACCCGAGCCCGAGACCGACCGCCTGTTTGATCGCCCCGTTAGAGCCGAGGGTGAGGATCCTCGGGGTCAGCCTCGTTCGCCGCGAGGTGCTCCTCGACGAGCGTCCGGGTGCCCGAGCCAGGCTCGCGCATCAGCCATGGGGGACGACGAGCTCTTGGGCGGCTGCCGTGACGAGCCACGCCGTATGACGGTCAGGAACGCGACGAGCTGCGTGACGGTGACGGCCATTGCGCCTCAGCGGTTTCCGGCGGGACCCACTCATGGTGTAGCGCGGAGTCGGCGCCAGTCCGCGTGGGCGTCGTGGCCCGGTCAGGCTCGTGGTCGCTCACCGCCGTGGCCCGAGCCCACACCAGGTGATAGAGGACCAGCAACTGTACGAGCGCGAGCGAATCCGATCGGTGAAGGTCGGTCCCAACCGTGAACTCGCCGAGGCGACGGACGCGCAGATGGTTGGCAAAGCTCATCTTCGCCCAGGCCGCCTCCTCGAGCTCGGCGGCGTGCTCCGGGTCGATCGCCCCGGGGATCCGCAGCAGCAGGTCGTGCTCGCGGCGCTCGAGCGTTGGGCCGCTGCCGTCAGTTCCCAGCAATGGCGACAGGTCAGGGTGAGCGAGGGTGTCCCTCAGTACGACATCGACATCCAGATGCGCCGGGTCAACTGCGGCGCTCGGAACGAACGCGACGACGATGTCCGCATGCGCGCACTGCGGTCTTACGTACCGGGCCGCGTCGCGCTCGCGCCGGTCGAGCTCGCGGAGCACCTCGTCGGTCGTGTAGGTGCGGCGGGTGCAGTCGCGCTTTAGCTTCCACGCCCTTCTCAGCTCCTCGGGTGGGGCAAGGAACACGCGGATGTCCTGAGCTGCCCGAAGCCTTTCGGTGTGCAGGTTCAGCAGCCCCTCGACGATCAGGAACCTCGCCGGGCGGATGTGCTCAGGTCTGCCGAGCGTGCCGTCGCGGTGGTCATAGCGGGGCTTCAGCACCGGCTCACCGCGGCGAAGGTGCCCCAGGTGCTGGGTGAGAACGTCGAGGTGGTTGGCGTCCGGGTGAAGCGGGGTTATCCCCAGCTCCTTGCGTTCGCGCCGCTCGTAGCGGTGGTAGTCGTCGGCACTGATCCGCACCACCGACTCGTCGCCGAGCACCCGGATCAGACCGCGCGTGAGCGTCGTCTTGCCCGAGCCCGAGTCGCCGGCGACCCCGAGGACGATGGGACGCGCCATCGCGGAATGGTACTCGCGATGGCCTGCTATTTGGCCGTATTTCCCAGCACCTGCGCGATTCTCGCGACCACCGTGAACGGCTCCTCGACGAGCTGGCGCCAGGTGAATCGCATCACCCTCCAGCCCTCAGCGACCATCTTGGCGTCGCGTCGGCGGTCGCGCTCAAACGCCGCGCGGCCGTGGTGAAACTCGTATCCGTCGACCTCCACCGCGAGGCGCGCCTCCTGCCACAGAAAGTCGATCTCGCTGCGGCCGGTGCGGAAGTTCACGGCCGGTGGCGGGAGATCCGCCTGACGCACGAGCCTCAGCATCATGCGCTCTGACTCGGCCCGCGTCATCGCGGGACCGCCAGCTCGGTTGATGACCGCCCTCAATCTGGCGGCGCCGGGATATCCGGGATAGCGATCGAGGACTGCCTCGATGGCCCTCTCGCCTACCGAGAGCTCGACTCGCGCACGCGCCACGAGGTTCTCGAGCTCGCCTGAATCCAGGCTCCTCGCCAACTCCAGCGCGACTCGCGCCGGAGCGGAGATGTGCAGCCCCTGCAGTAGCCGCATATCCCTCGAGTCCAGCGCGTGGGCACGGTGGACTTGGATGCCGCGCCGCTTACTCCCGGGATTGCGCCCCACGACCGTCACATCGATGTCCCCAGCCTTCGGCGGCCCAAGGCCCCACAGTTCGGCGGCAGCGTCATGGCTGAGCATGGCATTCGGCATGCAAGCGGCGAGTGCAGCGGCCAAGAGCGTGATGCGGGGAGCCGTTTCGGGCGGCTCGAGCAGGTACACGCCCCGATGGACCCGGTGTAGACGCCCAGTCGCAACGCGGTGCTCAACCGCGCGATGGCTGAGACCGGCGGCTCGGAGCCGGGGCCAGGTGACGATCCGGTGCTGGCTCTCGGCCAGGCGGGCAATGACAACGTCGATCGGGTCGTCGCGTCGGCGCCGTCTGGGCCGCTTCGGTGTGGGTAACGCGTCACGCTCCGGGTGCGCAGCGACGAGTGTCGCGCCATCCTCCCCTGATGTGGATAAGACAACACGATTCTCCTCAGATGCGTCGCTTGAGGCGATATCCACACGATCGGGAACGCTCACCCCCACTAAGAGCGCCCAGCAGCCCGAATCCACCCCGTCACTGCGCCGTTTCGTCGTGCGAGGCGCGGCCAGGTGCGGCGAACGCGCGACCCCATGCGGCGAACGCGCGGCCTAGTGCGGCGAAGGCGCCGCTCCGTGCTGCGAAGGCCGCCGGCGACAGCGTCCGCAAAGGCCTCCGCGCTTACAGCCCAAGCGCCTTCGCGATGATCTCGCGCTGGATCTCGCTAGTGCCACCGTAGATCGTGGTCACCAGAGCGATCCGCACCTGGCGCTCCATCTCGCCCTCGACCGAGTACCCGTACCCGCCCATCATCTGCATGCCCTCGAGCGTCGCCCGCTTGGCCAGTTCGGTGGCCTTCAGCTTCGCCATCGAAGCTTCGCGCGGGAGCATCGCCAGCGGATTGCTGTCGACCTTCGCGGCGACCCCGTAGACCAGCGTCCGGGTCGCCTCGATCTCGGTGGCGAGGTCGGCGAGCCGGTGGCGGAGCGCCTGGAAGGTGCCGATCGGTTGCCCGAACTGTCTGCGCTCCTTGACGTATGCGAGCACGTCATCGAGTGCCCGCTGCGCCATTCCCAGCGCCTGCGCGGCGATTATCAGGCGCTCGTTGTTGAGTCCGGCCATCAGCTGCGTCCAGGCACGGTCCTGCTCGCCGACCAGCCTATCGGCCGGCACCCGGCAGTCGGTCAGGAACACATCGTTCACCTCGCGGCCGCCCATCGTGTCGATCCCGCGCACCTCGAGACCGTCCACGCCCTGCGGGATCGAGATCATCGACAGCCCCTCGTGCTTGTTTCCGGTCCGCGTAGTCCGGCAGACCACAAGGATGTGCGCCGAGACGTGCGCACCGGTGATCCAGGTCTTCTGGCCGTTCAGCACGTATTGGCCGTTGAACCGCTCGGCCCGGCACGACAGGTTCCCGACGTCTGAGCCGGCCTCAGGCTCGGACATCGCGATCGCCTCGACGTTGCCGCGGACTATCCCCCCGAGGATCTCGTGCTTGAGCTCCTCGCTGCCGAAGCGCTCCACCGGACGAGCGGTCATCATGCTGATCGGGAAGAACCCCATGGGAATCTGCCCGCGGGTGAACTCCTCGCACAGCAGGCACAGGTCGACCGCTCCGCCGCCCGAGCCACCGTAGGCCTCGGGAATCGCCACACCCAGCCAGCCGAGCCCGGCAATCTGCTCGTACAGCTCCTGGTTATGGGGCTCGCGGCCGTGCTCAGTCAGCGCTTCGCGCTGCTCACGGGTGCCACACTCTCGCCGGCCGAAGTCGCGAATCGCCTCGACGAACGCCTGCTGCTCGTCGGTGAGGGTCAAGAGGGTCATCGAACCGGGATTGTGCCGAGTTGGTCGTTAGCCTTGGCGCCAAGCACGGAGGTTGCCTTGGCTGCAGGGGTGTTCCCAACCGAGTCAGAGCTCGATCAGTTGATTCTTGGCCCCGACTCGGTCGCGTGGCGGATCGCCAGCGACGTCCGCCTCAACATGGTGATGCTCTACCCGCTCCTGCTCCAAGTCGTCCACCCGACCGTCAGCGCGGGGGTCGTGGACTTCTCGGACTTCGAGGAGCGCCCCTTGGGAGCGGCTGGTTCGCACCCTCGACTACGTGAATGTGCTGATCTACGGCGGTCGCGAAGCCGCGGCCGCGGATCGGCGACTGCGAACGCTGCACCGCCGCTTCAAGGGAGTTCGCTAGGCCGGGGGCCGTTACTCGGCGCTCGAGCCGGAGGCCTTCGCGTGGGTTCACACAACGGTACTCAACACCTACGTCGTGGGAAACCGGCACTTCGGCCACAGACTGAAGACGGCGGAGCTGGAGCAGTTCTACCGCGAATATCGCGGCCTGGGCGGCTGATCGGAGTGCGTGAACGTGACCTGCCCGCCAGCTGGTCGGCCTTCGAGGAGTATTTCGCGCGCACTGCGGAGACTGTGCTGGAACGCACCGAGGCGCTCGAGCGCGTGTTACACCAGGTTCGCGACGCGGCCAACCCGCTGCCGCTCCCGTTGCCACGCCCCGTGGCGGGTGATGTGGCTCCCGGCGCGGCGGGCCGTGTGGCTCGGTGGCGTGGGGCCGATCGATTCAGCGGTCCGCCGGCGGCTGGGAATCGACTGGAACATTCTCGACGAGACGCAGTTCCGAGCGATCGGGACCGCGCTGCGGCCGCTCACGCCGGTGCTTCCGGCGGGGCTGAGGATGGGCGGCCCAGACCAGCTGCGAAACCGCTCCGAGAAGATCCGGCAGGGGCCCCTGGGGGCCGAGGCATAACCCCTGCGCTTGGAGCAAACGGGGGCCGGCGCTGATTCGCCACGCCGATCCCGCCCTGGATGCTGGTGTGTGCGCCGAGATCTACGCGCCGTACGTGACCGATACGGTCATCTCACTGGAGCAGAGACCGCCCGACGAGCAGGAGTTCGCGGAGCGCATCAGGCGTGTCACCACCACCCATCCGTGGCTCCTGGCGGTGCACGACGAGGCGGTCACGGGCTACGCGTACGCGTCGCCTCACCATGAGCGCGCGGCCTACCGATGGGCCGCGGACGTCGCGGTGTACGTGCGACGGGGTCAGCACCGCCGCGGCGCGGGGAGGGCGCTGTACCGCGCACTGTTCGAGCTGCTGGTCCGCCAGGGGATCCACGTCGCGTGCGCCGGTGTGACCCTGCCGAACGAGGCCAGCGTTGGGTTTCACGAGAGCTTCGGCTTCAAGCCGGTCGGTATCTACCGCCGAATCGGCTTCAAGCACGGGCACTGGCACGACGTCGGCTGGTGGCAGCGCGATCTGGTGGCGCCGATCGACGTCCAGCCGGCTGAGCCTCGGCCGCCGGCGCGCCTGCAGTGAGGGCTACGGCTGCACGACCGTGCGATCCCGGCAGCGCTTGGCCTCATAAAGGGCCGCGTCGGCGCGACTGACGAGCTCGTCGGCATCCTCGCCGCCGGTCAGTGTGGCAATGCCAACCGAGCACGTCTGGCCGTCCGGAGTGCAGGCTCGCAC
>JALYZY010000110.1 GCA_030948665.1 Actinomycetota bacterium
CCCACCTGTCATCGCGATGCCCAGCTCCTCCTCGGTGGCCTCGGGCGGGAACTCGCCCACGATCCTACCCTCGTAAATCACCAGGATGCGATCCGCCAGCGCTCGTACCTCCTCGTACTCGAGCGAAATCAGCAGGACCGCGCGCCCTCGGTCCCGTTCCGCCACCAGCCGGCGGTGCACGAACTCGATCGCTCCCACATCGAGGCCGCGCGTCGGCTGGTGGGCGATCAGGACCTTCGGGTCGGAGGCGATCTCCCGCGCGACGGCGACCTTCTGTTGGTTTCCGCCCGACAGCGCCCCCGCGTACACCTCGGGGCCGCCGCCTCTGACGTCGTACTCCGTGAGCAGCTCCTGGGCGCGCTCCTTCATGTGGCCGACTCGGAGCCAGCCGTAAGCACTGAACTCGGGCGAGCGGTACTCGCGAAGCGCGAGGTTCTCGGCCAGCGTGAACGGGAGCACGAGGCCGCGGAGCTGACGGTCTTCGGCGATGTGGGCAATGCCGGCGACGGTCGCGGCCAGGACCCCCTGGCCGGTGATCTCGTGACCGGCCACGACCACGCGTCCGGACTCGGGGACGCGCAAGCCGGTAATCGCCTCCACCAGCTCGTTCTGGCCGTTGCCGTCGACGCCGGCAAGCGCGACGATCTCCCCTGCCCGCGCCTGCAGCGACAGGCCGCGCACGGCCTCGAGGTCGCGGTCGTCGCGGACCTTCAGGTCCTCGACCTCGAGCAGCGGCCCAGCCGGCTTTCCCGCGTGCTTGTCGAGCGACAGCATCACGTCGCGCCCGACCATCAGTCGCGCGAGGCTCTGTTCGGTGGCCCCCTCGCGCGGGACGGTGCCGACGCTTTTCCCCCGGCGCAGGACTGTTATCCGGTCGGCCACCTCCAGGACCTCAGCCAGCTTGTGGCTAATGAACACGATCGCTGTCCCGTCCTGCTTGAGTCGATTGAGCACCTCGATCAGGTCGCGGACCTCCTGCGCGGTCAGGACCGCCGTGGGCTCGTCGAGCACCAGAATCCGCGCGTTGCGGTACAGAGCCTTGAGGATCTCCACCCGCTGCTGGGTACCGACCGTGACATCCTCGATCGTGGCGTCGGGTTCGACCGCCAGGCCGTAGCGGTCCGAGAGCTCGCGCACCCTAGCTCGTGCCGTCTTCAGGTCGAGCAGACCACGGCGGCTCGGCTCCTGGCCGAGCACGATGTTCTCGGCCACCGTCATCACCGGAACGAGCATGAAGTGCTGGTGGACCATGCCGATCCCGAGCCCGATGGCGGTCGAGGGCGAGTCGATCTCAACGGTGTTGCCATCGACCACGATCTCGCCCTCGTCGGGTCGGTACAGCCCGTACAGCACGGACATCAAGGTCGACTTGCCGGCGCCGTTCTCGCCGAGCAGCGCGTGGACCTCCCCGCCGTGTACGTCGAAGTCGACCCGGTCGTTCGCGACGACCGGGCCGAACTTCTTCGTGATGCCCCTGAGCTCCAGGGCCGAGGGCGCGCTACCCGCCACTGCTTGGGTGTCTACGGAACCGTCGAGGGGATGTTCGCGATCTGGCCGGACTTGATCTCACCCAAGATCTTTGCGATCTGCGGCGCGAACTGCATGCCGGCGGGGCCGATCTTGCCGTAGCCAATGCCACCGTTGCTGGCGTCGTTGAAGACGTTGCCTGCCCCGGTGAAGCTACCGCCCTTTTCCGCCTTGATCGCGTTGAACACGGCGAGGTCAACCCGCTTCTCGGCGGAGGTCAGGATGGAGCTCCCGAGATACGACTGGTCAGCGTCGACGCCGATGCCCTGCAGGTTCTGCGACTGCGCGGCTGACAGCGCGCCGAGCCCGCAGGCACCGGCGACCTGGAATACGACCTTCGAGCCCTGCTGGATCTGGTTGAGTGCGAGGTTCTTACACTTGTCCTGGGCGACGAAGTCCTGCGAGTAGCCGTTCAGCGTCTTGATTCCCGGATCGGCCGCCTTCGCGCCGGCCTGATAGCCCGCGATGTAGTGATCGACCGGCGGGATCTTCTGACCGCCGACGCTGGAAATCGTCTTATAGCCGTGGGCCTTGGAATAAAGGCCCGCGAGATAACCAACCAGGTAGCCGGCCTGCTGCTCACGGAACAGCAGCCCCTCGATGTTCTTGAGGTTGTCCGGAGCCACGTCGGCCGGGTTGTCGATGATCGCGAAGTGCACGCTCGGGAACTGCTTGGCGACCTGGGCGGTCGCCGCCGCCATCAGGAATCCGACCGAGATGACGAGGTTGTTGCCCGCCTGAGCGAGCTTGGTCAGATTCGGCACATAGTCGGCGCCCGAGGCCGACTGCAGCACCGTCCCCTTGATCCCCAGCTGGGACTCGGCCAGCTGGAGGCCGGTGTAGGACAGATGGTTAAAGCCCTTGTCGTTGAGGCCGCCGATGTCGGTCACCAGTCCGACCTTGAAGCTGCCTCCGCTCGCCGACGAGCTCGCCGAAGTGGACGACCCCCCGCCCGCGGCGGACGAGCTGCTACTGCTACTGCTGCCGCAAGCTCCGAGTACCAGAGCCAGCACGGCCAGGCTGAGCGACGCGAGACCAAAACGTCTGATCCTCCCGTTCAACGGAATCTCCTCTCACATTTATGGAACGAAGCTGCAACCATATCCGCTGCCCGCGACGCCATGGGAGACCCCCAACACGCCTTAACCAGGCGTTCACGGGCCAACGCGAATGACGACGATCGTCCGCGCTCAAGTCGCGCATACGCCGCGCGATCCGTTCGTACACGACGACGCTGCGCTGGAGAGCTTCGGCGACGGTGCGCTCGCGTTCGCCGAAGAGCGGATCCTCGCCTGCGGACCGTACCCCGAGGTCCGCAGCCAGCACCCGGAGGCCGAGATCCTCGACGCGCGCGATGCCATCCTGCTCCCCGGATTTGTCGATTGCCACGTGCACTATCCGCAGATCGGGATGATCGGGGCGATGGGTCTGGAGCTGCTGGACTGGCTTCGCACCCGTGCCCTGCCGGAGGAGGCGCGACTTGCCGACGCTCGGTATGCCATGGAGCTGGCGGATCGTTTCCTCCGTGCGCTCGCCGCCAACGGAACCACCACCGCTCTGGTGTTCGGATCCCACTTCCCGAGTGCTCAGGAAGCGCTGTTCTCGGCGGCTCAGGAGTTGGGGCTACGGGTCGCGAGCGGGCTTGTGGTCTCCGACCGGAACTTGCTGCCTGAGCTCGAGGTCACGCCGGCCGCCGCATTCGAAGCAAGTCAGGCGCTGATCAAGCGCTGGCACCGGCACGGGCTCCTGCGATACGCGATCACTCCCCGCTTCTCTGTCTCCTGCTCGGATGAGATGCTCGAGGCCTGCTACGCCCTGGGGCAGGAGGCAGACGGCCTGCTGTTCACAAGCCACCTGAATGAGAGTCGTAACGAGATCGAGCTCGTCGCCGAGCTGTTCCCCTGGGCGCGCGACTACCTGGAGACCTACGAGCGCTTCGAGCTGGTGCACGCGCGGTCGGTGTTCGCCCACGATGTCCACCCCAGCGACGACGAGCTGCGTCGGCTGGCCGGCGCGAGCGCGAGCGTCGCCCACTGCCCCTCGAGCAACGCTTTCCTGGGCAGCGGACTGTTCCCGATGCGCGGCCATCTCGAGTTCGGTACGCGCTTTGCGCTCGGCACTGACGTCGGAGCGGGCACCGGACTGAACATGTTCAAGGAGGGACTGATGGCCTACCAGATGCAGATGGTCCGGTCCGACGGCCCGCGCCTGAGCCCCGCTCACGTGCTCTACCTGGCGACCCGAGCGGGAGCCGCCGCGCTGGGGATCGAGGACGAGGTTGGCGATCTGGCGCCCGGGAAGAGCGCAGACTTCATCCTCGTGCGCCCCCCGAACGGGAGCGTGCTCGAGGCCGTCCTCGAGCGCACCGAGTCGCTCGAGGCGTCGATCGGTGCCCTGTTCACGCTCGCGCGCGAGGACTCGATTGCCCAGGTACGCGTCGCGGGAAGACTTGTGTGGGCGGCGCCCCAGGCCGAGCCGGCTGGAGGACGCTGAATGCGGCGCGCGACGGTCGTCGTGATGGACGCCTGCGGCGTCGGCGAGCTGCCTGACGCAGCGGCCTACGGTGACAGCGGATCGAACACGCTGGCACATCTGGCTGAGCAGGTCGGTGGCCTGCGGCTGCCGACGCTCGAGCGTCTCGGTCTCGGATCGATCATCCCGATCGACGGCCTAGCGCCTGCTCCCGAGCCGGTGGTCCACGGCAGGCTGCACCCGCTCGGGCCCGGCAAGGAGTCCACGACCGGCCACTGGGAGCTGATGGGAGTGGTGCCGGAGAAAGCGCTCCCGACCTACCCCAGCGGATTCCCGCCCGACGTTGCGCACGCGCTCGAGCGGGACACCGGCCTTCGCTTCTGCTGCAACCGCCCATACAGCGGCACCGAGGTGCTCAAGGCCTACGGCCCCCACCACCTCGAGACCGGCGAGGCGATCCTCTACACCTCCGCCGACTCGGTGCTTCAGATCGCCGCCCACGTCGAGCGCCTGTCCGAGCCAGATCTGTATGCGGCGTGCGAAGCGGCACGCCGCGTGATGGTCGGCGAGCACGCAGTGGGGCGGGTCATCGCTCGACCGTTCGACGGTGAGCCTGGCGCCTTCCACCGTCGCGAGGGCCGGCGCGACTACGCCGTTCCGCCTCCCGGCCGGTCCTATCTCGAGGAGCTTCAAGCGGCCGGCGCGCCGGTGCACGGCGTCGGCAAGATCCGCGATCTGTTCGCCGGAGTCGGCGTCGACGAGAAGCACGAGGGATCGACCAACGCGAAAGGCCTCGAGGCCACCACCCGGCTGCTACGAGAACTGGACGCCGGCCTGATCTTCGTGAACCTGGTGGAGACTGATCAGCTCTACGGGCACCGGCATGACACCGAGGGTTTCCACCGTGCGCTCACCGAGATAGACGCCGCCGTCGCGAAGTGGCTGACCTTACTTCGGGAGGACGACCTGCTGATCCTGACTGCCGACCACGGGGTTGACCCGACCGCCGCTCACACCGATCACACGCGCGAGTACGTGCCGCTGCTCGCGATCTATGAAGGGTCCGACGGACGGCGTCACGACGGACCGTTCGCCGACGTGGGCGCGAGCGTGTTCCGCTGGATCGCCGGTCGGGATGCACCCGACCTGCCCGGCGAACCGTTCGTGTGAACCCCGGAGCCGGCGACCTCAGACTTCCACGCTAGGGCGACCGCGGGCATCCACGCCCATCAGGATCTTGAGTAACTGCCCGGCATTCTGCTCGTGCGCGATCGGGTCATGCACCGGAAGGTCGACGTTGATCGTGTATTGGTTTCGGCGCCCGTTGCGCTGTCGCGTGATGTAGCCGGCGGCGGCCAGCTCGACGACGATGCGGTGCGCGGCACGCTCGGTGATTCCGACCCGTTCACCGATTTCGCGCAGACGAACGCCGGGATCGTGGGCGATGCAGACCAGCACCTGGGCGTGATTGGTCAGAAACGTCCAGCTGGGCGATAGCTCATTGGACATCAACATCTAGATTAGCATTTCTAGATATCTATTTCATGCTAAGGTGGCCACATCAAACGAGAGGACCCCCGAAGATCCCCTCGCACTGCACCGAGGAGGTGCTGACAATGCGCTCTGACACCGCCAGCACCCCGATCACTTCGCCCGCCCCGGGAGTGATCCCGGACGCGACCACCAGAACCGTGAGCGATCTGCCACCGATGGCGGCGCTGAACACCGCCCGGGCACGGGACGCCGCCGCGGCGGCGGACGGGACCGAGACACGCGCCGAGCACTTCAGCCGCAAGGCCCTCCGGGCACGGCTGAACGGCTACGCGATCGCGACCGTCGCACTGGTCGCGGTGCTGATCGCGCTCGCAGCATCGAACACAGCGCACGTGAAGGTCAACTGGCTGATCGGCAACTCGCAAGTCTCGCTTGTCTGGCTCGTGCTGGTAGCCGCGATCGTCGGCTGGCTACTCGGGCTTCTGGCCAGCGCCAGATTCCACTGGCGTACGCGCACCCCACGCCGGAGCGGAGTTCGATCATGACCCGCGCCTCGCGGGGCACCCAGAGCTCAGCGCAGCGAACAGACACCTGGCGAGACCGAGCTGCAGCGCAGCGCGAAGGGGCAGTGGCAACACGGGAGCGGGCCGCGGGGCGCAGGGAGCAAGCCGTCAACGATCAACAGCAGGCGTCAGGCGCGCGCGAAGTTACGCTGACCGCCCGAGAACACGCCGCAGATCGGCGCGACACTCTTGCCGATGAAAGAGATGAGCGGGCCGCGGAGAGAGGCGCCGCCGCAGGCGAGCGTGATATTGAGGGTGCGAAGCGGGATGCTCTCGCCGCCGCAGCCGAAGGCGAGGTCGCACAGACGCCGAACGTGTCGGCTGGGGCCGTCCGCGCCTTGGCGGCTGCTCGGAGGGGAGCGGAGTCCGACCGGACTCGAGCGGGCGGCGATCGCCGGTTCGCTTCCGGAGACCGCTCCCACGCCAAGGCCGACCGTGATGCGGCCGCTGGGGATCGGCATGCGTCGAGCACTGAGCGCGAATCCGCGCTTTTCGACGAGCTGACCGGCGTCCTCCTGCGGGGGCCGGGGTTCTTCGAGTTGAACCGCGACATCGCTCGCGCGCAGCGGTCAGGTGACCCGCTCGTGCTGGCCTTCGCTGATGTCGTCGCCTTCAAGACCGTCAACGACTCCGTTGGTCACATGGCCGCGGACAAAGTGCTCCGCCGAATCGCCGACACGCTGCGCGGCAACCTGCGCCCTTATGACACGATCGTGCGCTTCGGAGGAGATGAGTTCGTGTGCGCCGTTTCGGGGTTGAGCCACGCCGACGTGAAAGGCCGGCTCGCCGCCGTGAACCTCGCGCTCGCCGAGGAAGCGCCACACGCATCGGTGACCATCGGCCTTGCGGAGCTACAAGCCGACGACTCGCTCGAGACCCTTCTCGAGCGCACTGACGCCGACCTCTATCGGCAACGCAGCGGTCAAGCACGCCGACTCTTCGTAGTCGCGAGGTCGAAAGGGTCGGGGCTCACCGACACAGTTCCTGGATGGCTTGGTCATCCCAATCCAAAGGAGACATCATGAGGCACAACATGTGGCAGCTAAACAACGTCATCTACGGTGTGACCGCCGCGGTGATCTTCTTCATCGTTGTTGTCTCCACCGGAGGCGGCGTCGCGTGGGCGGTCGGCCAAGCCGTGATCCTCGGGATTGTTACGGTCGCGATCTCGTTCAAGATCTCGCGCACGATCGTCGCGCGCAGGCAGATGCACTCCTGACCAAAGCACCGCCCGCGCCGCCGGCCGTAGAGGCCGGGTCGGCGGATCGATGTGGGACTAGTTGAGCGCGAGCTGGTCCCACTCGGGCGGTGTGTCGTGCGAGACGATGCCGACGTCAGGCTGCCGCCGGTCGCCCGCTGGATCAGACCGTCGTGGAACGCCTATGGGGGCGTCACGAGTCGGGTCTCCCCGCGCGCTCCGTGGATCGGAGTCGGCGCTCTGGTCGCTCCGTCGGTTCGGTCGGACATGCTTGTAAGAGCCCGTGATTCACGTCCATCGATCCGAGCGCGCTGACGGCCTGGTGCAGGCGCTCGGCACGCTGTTGGCCGAGCCGTTCGCCGATCCATTCGCCGCGGAGGTCGTGTCGGTTCCGACCAGGGGGATGGAGCGTTGGCTCTCGCAGAGGCTGTCGGCCAGGCTGGGCACATCGCTCGGTCGCGGTGACGGCATCTGCGCGAACGTCTTGTTCCCATCCCCGCGCCGGCTCGTCGCCGAGGCGATCGCCGCCGCCTCGGGAATCGACCCTCGGGAGGACCCGTGGGCGCCGGAGCGCTCCACCTGGCCTCTGATCGAGGTGATCGATGAAGCGCTCGGAGAGCCCTGGCTGAGAACCCTCGCGAAGCATCTTGGCTACGGAACCGACCCGCCAGACGAGGTGGCCCAGGCACGGCGCCTTGGCACGGCCCGGCACCTGGCCGAGCTGTTCGATCGCTACTCGCTGTATCGCCCGGCGATGATGCGCTCCTGGGCGGCCGGGGACCTCACCGACGGACGCGGCGATCCGCTTCCCACGCCGGGGATCTGGCAGGCACGGCTGTGGACCCGGCTCAGAGCGCGGGTCGGGATTCCCGGTCCCGCCGAGAGGCTCGAGCGGGCCTGCGCCAGGCTGCGCAGCGACCCCGCCTGCAGCGAGCTTCCCCTCCGGCTCGCGCTGTTCGGGCTGACGCGCCTTCCCGCCGGCGAGCTGCATGTCATCCGGGCGCTCGCCGCCGAGCGCGACGTACACCTATTCGTGCTGCATCCCTCACCGGCGCTGTGGCATGCGATCGCCACGGAGCTCGGCGCCGGGCAAGTGGTGCGACGCCACGATGACCCGAGCGCGGAGCTCGTCCGAAACCGGCTGCTCGCATCGTGGGGGCGCGACTCGCGCGAGATGCAGCTCGTACTCGGCGCCGGATCGGGGCACGAGACGCAGCTCGTGCTCGGCGCGCCATCCGGGCTCGTCGACCACCATCACTCCCTACAGTTCGAGCAGGCCACCTTGCTCGAGCGGGTCCAGGCTGACGTTCGCGCGGACCGGCAGCCACCCGGACCGCCACTTCCCGAGCGCGACGACACCCGCCCGATGCTCGCTCCCGATGATCGAAGCATCCAGGTTCACGCCTGCCATGGCCTCGCTCGCCAAGTAGAGGTGCTGCGAGACGCCGTCCTTCACGTGCTCGCGCAGGACGACACGCTCGAGCCGCGCGATGTGATCGTGATGTGCCCCGACATCGAAAGCTTCGCGCCGTTGATCCAGGCCACCTTCGGCGCCGGCGAGGTCACGACCGAGACTGAAGCCGCCCGCGCCGAGATCACCCCGCTCGACGCCCGCGCCGGACCGATTGACGTCCGCGTTCGCCTGGCTGACCGCTCGCTTCGCCAGACCAATTCGCTGCTCGCGATGCTCGCCGATCTGCTCGACCTGGCCTCCGAACGTGTGACCGCCTCACAGGTCCTCGATTTCGCCGATCGCGACCCGGTCCGTCGGCGCTTTCACCTGAGCGACGATGACCTGGCGCGGCTCCAAGGCTGGGTCAGCGACTCGGGAATCCGCTGGGGCCTGGACGCCGAGCATCGAGCCTCGTTTCATCTGAGGCAGGTGCCCGCGGGCACCTGGCGAGCGGGGCTCGATCGGGTGCTCCTCGGCGTCACCATGACCGAGGAGGACCAGCGCCTCTTCCAAGGAGTCCTCCCACTCGACGATGTCGATGGGACGGCGATCGATCTCGCAGGACGCTTCGCAGAGCTGATCGCTCGCCTCCAGGAGGCGATCGACTCGCTGAGCTCCCGCAAGCCGCTCCACGCCTGGGCGCAGGCGCTCGGTCTGGCAGCCGAGAGTCTTGCGGCAACAGGCCCCCGGGATGCGTGGCAACGCGCCGAGCTGCAGCGGATCCTCGACCAGATCGTCGGGGAGGCGCCGCTCCCCCGCTCCACCGGCGACCTTGCTCTCGGGGAGGTCAAGACACTGCTCGCCGAGCGCCTCGCCGGGCGCCCTACCAGGGCGAACTTCCGCACCGGTCACATGACCGTCTGCACGCTCTATCCGATGCGCTCGGTCCCACACCGCGTGGTGTGCCTGCTGGGTCTCGACGACGGAGCGTTCCCGCGCAAGGCGCCTCGCGACGGAGACGACCTGATGCTCGCCGATCCCTACATCGGCGAGCGCGACCCCCGCAGCGAGGATCGCCAGCTGCTGCTCGACGCGCTGCTGGCGGCCACCGACCGGCTGATCATCACCTATACCGGTAAGGACGAACGCACTAACGTGCCGCGGCCGCCGGCGGTGCCGGTCGGAGAGCTACTCGACACGATTGACGCGACGGTCCGGGCGTCGCGCGGCTCGGCCAGCGACCAGGTGCTCACGCGCCATCCGCTCCAGCCGTTCGATCCGCGCAACTTCGAGCGCGGAGAGCTCGTGCCCGAGCTCACCTGGAGCTTCGACGAGACGACCCTGGCGGGAGCGCGAGCCCTGATCGGTCCACGCGATCCGCCAGGCTCGTTTCTGGCTGGCCCGCTCGAGCCGCTGGACACCAAGGTAATCGAGCTCGACGAGCTGGTGCGCTTCGTCCAACACCCCGTACGGGCGTTCCTGCGCCGCCGGCTTCGAATCACCCTTCGCGACATCTCCGACGAGATCCGCGATGAGCTGCCGATCGAGCTCGACGGGCTCGAGCGCTGGGCGGTCGGCCAGCGGCTGCTAGACGCGCGTCTTGCCGGCGTGGACGGGCGCGCCGCCAGCCTCGCCGAGATTGCCCGCGGCACGCTTCCTCCGGGGTTCCTCGGTGAGCCGGTACTGAGGCAGCTCTACCGGACCGTCGACTCGATCCTGGGCGCCGCTCGCGGCTTTGGCGCCACCGAGGCCCAGCCAACGCCGGTCGACGTTCACGTGACATTGGCGGGAGGGACCGTCCTCAGCGGGAGCGTTGCCGGCGTCCGCGACCAGCTGCTGCTCAGCGCGACGTATTCGCGGGTGTCGGCCAGGCATCGCCTGGCCACGTGGGTGAAACTGCTCGCCGTGACCGCGTCTCACCCCGAGTCCGCGTTCTCGGCCGCGACAGTGGGACGGGGACGCGACCAGGACTCGGTGATGGTCGCCGCGATCCAGCCGCTGGCGGGGGATGCCGAGGGCCGTCGGCGGATCGCGTGCGAACAGCTCTCAGCGCTGGCCGACCTGTACGGCCGCGGGATGCGCGAGCCGCTTCCCCTCTACTGCCTGACCTCGGCGGCATATGCGCAGGCGGCGGCCGCGGGTGAGGACCCGGTCGCGGCAGGACGGCAGGCCTGGGCGACGCGGTGGCGCTTCCCCGGAGAGGACGAGGCGCTCGAGCACCAGCTGGTGCTGGCGGGAGTCCGCAAGTTCGAAGAGCTGCTGGTACAGGCGCCCCGCGAGGATGAGCAGGGGTCCGGCTGGGAGATGTCCGAGGCGTCGCGACTAGGACGGCTCGCTCGCCGGCTGTGGCAGGGACCGCTTGGCTATGAGGAGACCTCGACGCGATGAATGCGCCGCCGTTTGACGTCGCGGGTCCTGTGCCCCACGGCGTGACTGTGCTCGAGGCGAGTGCGGGGACGGGAAAGACGTACGCCATCGCGGCGCTTGCGGCCCGGTACGTAGCGGAGGGCATACCGCTCGAGCGCATCCTGCTGGTGACGTTCACGCGGATGGCGACCGGCGAGCTGCGCGAGCGCGTGAGGGACCGGCTCGGGAGCGTCGAGCAAGGTCTCGCGCGGGCACACTCCGGGTTCGCTGTAACGGACGACCGGGTCGTCGAGCTGCTCGCCACGGGGCCTCCAGAGGTCGTTAAGCAGCGCCGCGCCCGGCTGACGCGGGCGCTCGCGGACTTCGACGCCGCGACGATCGCGACGATCCATGGCTTCTGCCAGGAGGTGATCGGTGGCCTCGGGATCGCCGCTGATCTCGCCCCGAGTGCGAGCCTCGCCGAGGACGTCAGCGACCTGGTCTCAGAGGTGGTCGACGACCTGTATGTGCGCCGCTTCCACCGCGAAGCGGCGCCGCCGCTGCGGCGCGCCGAAGCGCTAGAGATCGCTCGCTTCGCGGTCGAGCACCCCAGGGCGGCGATCGTTCCCGCGAGCGGAGCGGTCCCCGAGATGCGGCAGAGGCTCGCGATCAGGGCACGCACAGAGCTGGAGGAGCGAAAGCGCCGCGCGGGCGTCGTGACCTACGACGACCTGTTGGCGATTCTGGATGATGCCCTCCGTGGGCCTGACGGCGATGCGATTGCCGCCACGCTCCGCGAGGCGTATGAGGTGGTTCTGGTCGACGAGTTCCAGGACACCGACCCGGTCCAGTGGTCGATCATGCGGCGCGCGTTCGGCGGTCCAGGCCGCACCCTCGTCCTGATCGCAGACCCCAAGCAGGCGATCTACGCCTTCCGGGGCGCCGATGTACACGCCTACCTCGAGGCGGCACAGGATGCCGTCGCGCAGGCGACGCTGACCACGAACTGGCGCAGCGACCAGGGACTGATCGACGCCTACGACGCGCTGTTCGGGAACGCGAAGCTAGGCGAGGAGGGGATCGTCTACCGCCGGGTTCACGCCGCGCCCGCCAACCGCAGGCCGCGACTGCGCGGCGCGCCACATGAGGCGCCGCTGCGGATCCGCGTGGTTGCCCGCGAGGCCCTCGAGCTCACGAACTATGGCTACGCCCGGAAGGAGTCGGCCCGCGAACACATCGCCAGGGATCTTTCCTCCGACCTCGTGGAGCTTCTCTCGTCGGGCGCGGAGCTCGAGACCCGCGGCGAGGACGCCACGACGCTTGGCTACGAGCGAGTGTGCCCCGGACATGTCGCGGTGCTGGTGCGAACCAACCAGGGAGCAGCGCTCGTTCGCTCGGCGCTGGAGGCAGCCGGGGTTCCCGCGGTGATCAACGGCGCGGGGAGCGTGTTCGCGACCGACACCGCGCGCGAGTGGTTACGTCTGCTCGAGGCGATCGAGCGGCCGGCGTCGATCTCGCGAGCGCACTCGGCGGCGCTGACAGATTTCATCGGCTGGCGGCCCGAGCGGATGGCAAGCGCCGACGAAGCTACATGGGGGGAGGTCCATCGCCGGCTTCACGAGTGGGCCAGAGTCCTGCGCACGGGCGGAGTCGCCTCGCTGGTGCAGAGGATCGCGCTGATGGAGGGGCTGACCGAGAGGATGCTGGTGCAGGTCGACGGCGAGCGGCGCCTGACCGATCTCCGCCACGTCGGCCAGCTGCTTCACAGCGCTCGGCTCGCGGAGGGACTCGGTACGACCGCGCTCACCGCCTGGCTTCGCCGGCGGATCCTCGAGGCCGGAGCCGACACCAGCGACGAGGAGCGCAGCCGGCGCCTTGAATCGGACTCGGAGGCCGTTCAGGTGCTGACCATCCACCGCAGCAAGGGTCTCGAGTTTCCGATCGTGTACGTACCGTTCCTGTGGGAGGCGACGAGCGCCCGGGACCGCCAGCCGGTGTCCTTCCACGACCCCGCCGCCGGCTACGAGCGGGTGCTCGACGTCGCGCTCGAGGGGGCCGAATTTCAGCATCACCGCCAGCAGGCGATGGCCGAGGAGCGAGGCGAGGACCTGCGGATCGCGTACGTCGCCCTGACCCGGGCGCGCCACCAGGCGGTGATCTGGTGGGCGGGCTCGTGGGACAGCCGCGACTCGCCGCTGGGCCGTTTGCTGTTCTTCCGCGACGCCGACGGGAACGTGGCGCCCGCCGGGCGATTCACTCCAGACGATGAAACCGCGCGCAGGCGCTTTCAGTCGCTCGCGGAGCAGGCGCCCGGCCGGATCGGCGTCGAGCGCTCGGCGCTCGTGCTGCCGGCGACCTGGCGACCGGGACTCCCGACGCAGGCCGAGCTGAGCGCCGCGGCGTTCCACCGGACGCTCGACCGCCGGTGGCGGCGTACCTCCTACAGCGACATCACCGCGGGCAGTCACGGTCCGCTCGTCGCCAGCGAGCCCGAGGACCCGGTGATCACCGATGAGCCGGCGGCCGTTGAGCCACCGGTGGGCGGGGTACCGGCAACCGACCCGGCGAGCGCGATCGCCTCCCCGCTCGCCACCATGCCGGTGGGGCTCGAGGTCGGGACGTTCGTTCACCGGATGCTCGAGCTCACCGAGTTTGACGCAGGCGACATCGACGCTGAGCTCGCCGCACGCTGTGCCGCCCTCGCTCTGGGGCGCTCGGTAGAGATTGGCGATCCGGCCGCGCTGTGCGACGGAATCCGGGCGGCGATCGAGACTCCGCTCGGGCCGGTGCTCGGCGGTGCGAGCCTGCGCGAGTTCAGCCGCGCCGACCGGCTTGACGAGCTTGTGTTCGAGCTCCCGATCGCGGGCGGCGAGCATCCGGATGGCTGGCTCAGCCTGCGAACGGTCGCGGAGGTCCTACGGGAATGGGTCGGCCCGGCGGATCCACTCGCCGGATATGCCGATCGGCTCGCGGAGCCCGCGCTCCGGCAGTCCTTTCGCGGGTATCTGACGGGCACCCTCGACCTTGTGGTGCGCATCGCCGGCGCGGATGGCAGCCGGTTCGTGATCCTCGACTACAAGACCAACTGGCTGGCCGGACCGGACGAGCCGCTGACCACCTGGCACTACCGCCCCGAGGCGCTGCGCGTGGAGATGTACCGGCGCCACTACGCGCTACAGGCGCTGCTCTACACCGTGGCGCTTCACCGATACCTGCGCTGGCGCGTCCCGGACTATTCGTGCGATCGCCAGCTGGCCGGCTTCGCGTATCTGTTCTTGCGCGGGATGACCGGACCAGCGACGCCGGTGCTCGACGGGACTCCTTGCGGTGTGTTCGGCTGGCGGCCCGCCCCGGGGCTGATCGAAGCCCTCAGCGACGCCCTCGATCGCGGAGCGCCGGCGTGAGCGTGCGGACTCCCGACGCCGACCCCTTCGACGTCCGTCGCGTGCGCACCGTCGGCGAGACGCTGCTGCTCGAGTTCAACATCGCGGGGGTGCTCGCGCCTGCCGACGTGCACGTCGCGTCGCGCCTTGCCGCACTCGCCGGCGAGGACGACGAGTCGGTCGCGCTCGCTGCGGCGCTCGCCGTGCGCGCGCCTCGGCTCGGACACGTTCACGTTGACCTCTCCTCGATCCGCGAAACCGCTGCGGTCGACACCGAGGAAGCCGTCGACCTGTCGTTGCTCCGGTGGCCAGATCCCGCGGTGTGGGTTGCGCGCGTCGGCGCAAGCCCCCTCGTCGTTCTGGGGGAGCACAGCGGCGGCGCAACCGCCCCGTTCCGTCTGCTCGGCAGCCGGCTGTATCTCGATCGCTACTGGGCGGACGAGGTCGCCGTCGCGCGCGACCTACGGGCGATGAGCGATGCCGCAGCCGCCGCCGTCGCGCTCGATGTGCTCGCGGACGGCCTGCGGCGCCTGTTCGGCGACGAGCGCGGCAGTCGCCAGGGACTGGCGGCCGGATGCGCCGTGTTGCGGCGCCTTGCCGTGCTCGCCGGCGGACCCGGAACGGGAAAGACCACGACCGCCGCCCGGATCGCCGTGCTGCTGCTCGAGCAGGCGGCCGCGCTGGGCGCGCGCCCGCCGCTGATCGCGCTGGCGGCGCCGACGGGCAAGGCCGCCGCTCGCCTCGCGGAAGCCGTGCACCAGGACGCGTCCTCGCTCGACGCCGCGCCGGCGATCCGCGAGCAGCTGACGGGGCTGGGGGCATCGACTCTTCACCGCCTGCTGGGGTGGCGCCCCGATAGCCAGAGCCGCTTCCGCCACGACCGCAACCAGCGCCTGCCCCACGACATCGTGATCGTCGATGAGACCTCGATGGTCCCGCTGTCGCTGATGGCGCGGCTGATCGAGGCCCTGCGGCCCGAGGCCAGGCTCGTACTCGTCGGCGACCCCGGTCAGCTCGTCTCGATCGAGGCGGGAGCAGTCCTAGGCGACATCGTCGGCCCGGCCGCCGAGCGCCTGGTGATGAGCGAGCAGGCACGCCGTCTGCTCGAACAGGTCACGGGCGCTCGCGTCATCGCGTCTGACCCCCCGGGAGGTGTGAGCATCGGCGACGGCATCGTCGTGCTCGACCGGATCCATCGCTTCGGCGGGGGTATCGCCGAAATCGCGGCCGCCGTCGGGCACGGCGAAGCGCAGTCCGTGCTCGACCTACTGCGGTCAGGGCTCGACGACGTCACCTGGCTCGAGTTCGACGTCGCCTCGGCGCCCCGGGAGGCTCTCGACCCGGTCCGCGCGGGCGCCATGCAAGCCGCACGGAAAGTGATCGACGCTGCCCGAACCGGCGACGCGCGGGGCGCCTTGGCGGCGCTCCCGGCGTTTCGGATCCTGTGCGCCCACCGCCGCGGACCGTATGGAGTCGCGGCATGGACGGCGGTCGTTGAGAGCTGGCTCGAGGCGGAGCTCGACAGCTTCGCCGCCGAGGATCGCTGGTACCCGGGGCGTCCCCTGCTCGTGACCGAGAACGACTACGAGCTCCGTCTATATAACGGCGATACCGGAGTGGCGGTCGCTTCGGACGCTGGCACGGTGACTGCGGCGTTCGAGCGCGAGGGCGAGATCGCCCATTACAGCCCGATGCGTCTCGCCGCAATCGACACCGTGTACGCGATGACCGTCCATAAGAGCCAGGGATCGCAATTCGAAGCGGCAGCGGTCCTGCTCCCCGATCCCAGCTCGCGGATCCTGACCAGAGAGCTGCTTTACACCGCCGTGACCCGCGCTCGCAGGCGGCTGATCATCGCCGGGACCGAGGCCGCGATCCGCCTCGCGGTGGAGCGCCCGGTGGCGCGAGCTTCGGGCCTGCGCGCCCGACTGTGGGAATGACTCAGAGGATTCGTCATCGAGCTCAGCGCGTGGGCCCGGCGGGAAGCCTCATGCCAGCGCGTGGGCGCGAATGAATTCGATGATGGCGTTGCGTACCTGACTATTCGCTCCCTGTCCAATCAGGTCCGTGCCGTGAGTGGCTTCTCCCGGGATGAGCAGCCGGCGCTTGGCCGGGCTCGGGCTGGCGCGAAAAAGGCTGCGGGTGTCATTGCCGGTTTGAGTAATCGGGTCCCCGGTTGACCCGATCTGGAAGCTCGGGCTCCTCAGCCGCCGCGCGTCGGCCGGGAACGGATAGTTGGTCGCTTCAGGCACGGCCGAAAGGCTGATCACGGCAGCGGGCGCCGAGTGCAGGTGGACGCCGGCGTCGATGACCACCGCGCCACCGACCGAAGCCCCCATCAGGACAACGCGGCTCACTCCCTGACCGCGGAGGAAGCGGGCTGCGGACTGGACCTCGAGGCTGTCATCCCCATTGCCGTAGTCGAAGACAAGCACGCGCAGCCCGCGGGCGGCCAGGGCCGACGGCAGCGGCAGCCAATCGCAGACGGAGTTGTCGACCTGGTCGGCCAGGACCACCCCCGTGGGACCCGCTCCGAGCACCGCCGCCGTCAGACGCTCGGCCGGGGCGTGGAAGTGAACCAGGTGCGTGTTTCGATTTGCGTAGATGCAACCGTCAATCGACGGACCGGACGGGGTGGCGGGCGGGTGGTAAGTCTCAGTCCGCGATTGAGTGGTGAGCGCCACGCTCGCGGGCTGACTCTGCGAGTGCACCATTGACTGGCGATGTGGGACGGCGACCCCGAACCGCTGATTGCTCATGTGGATCGTTACCGCGAGCAGGCGTCCGAGAAGCTCAGGCTACTGCGGGCTATCGAGGAGGCAGAGCCGGATCCTCGCAGCGCCAAAGACAAGCTGCCACTTACCACGCTGCGCCAAGGGCTCGGCGTACTTGAAGCCCACGTTCGATGGGCTGAGGGGGTACTCCCGGAACTTCGGGCACGCCTTACGACGCAGGCCGATCGCTCCGTAGCCGGCGTGCAGTGACCCGCCCCGTGAAGCCGGCGCCGCGATCTCCGGGGGATCCTCAAGCCACGGCGTAGAGCGTCGCGCCGGTGCTGCCGAGCCCGCTCACAGCCCTGCCGTGGTGTTGCACCCAGCTCGAGATCGACTGCGCACTCTGGCTGCCGAGCCTGCCCGGGCCACCACCGCCGAAGCCGCCGCTTGAGAGCAGCACGTACTTGAGCTCGCCGCTGGCGACCATACGCTCGAGCTGCGCCAGCGTTGGCGCCGGATCGCTCCCGTTGAAGCCTCCGATCGTGACGACCGGCTTGCCCGTCTGAATGATGATCGAGGCGGTCGTCTGGGAGCCGACGCCCGCGACTAGGTACTTGGCCGAGCCCTGATGCGCCTCCAGGTAGGCGATCACCCGCTTGGAGACGCCGCCCTGAGGGCCGCCGGGCCCCGGGCCGCCACCGAGCCGCTGAGGGCCGGCAGGGCCCGCGAAGCCTCGACTGCCACCGAGCGTCGGCCTGCCGCCCGCGGCTTGCCCCAAGCCCGGAGGCGCCAGAGTCGATGAGCCGCCACCCACCGCTTGGCCGGCGATCCCGAACCGTGGGCCGCCCGCACCCCCGCCGGGCATGCCCGGGCCACCGCCTCCCAGCGCCGCCACTGACGCCGGGCCGGCCTGCGGATTCCCGGCGCTGTATGCACGCCCCACCGTCGCCACCGCATAGGCGGCGGGGCCGGCCATCAGTGCGATCGCCGCGGCCGCGAGCATCGCCGCCAGCACGCCTCGGCGCGAAGCAAGATGCCCGGCACGGAGCATCATTCCGGCCGTGATGGCCAGCGTGGCCGCCACCGGGATGAGCACTCGCAGCCAGGGAGCAAACGACGGCGTGCGGGCGAGCAGCACGTCGGCCAGCACCGCCGTCACGGCGACGCCGGCGCCCAGAGTGAGCGCGCCCGCCCAGGATCGCCGGGCCCACTGCCACATCGAGATGAGGCCGATCCCGGCCAGTGCGGCCACTGCGGGCGCCAGGGCGCTGACGTAGTACGGATGGAATATGCCCTGTTGGGTGCTGAAGATTGCGATGTGCACCACTGCCCAGACCGCAAACAGCACCAGCACGGCCCGGCCCAGGTCGGTCCTGGGCGCTCGGCGGCGCAGCCACAGACCGGCGCCAGCTCCGATCGCGGCCAGCGGGATCAGCCAGGCGCCCTGACCACCCACTTCCGCGTTGAACATCCGCAGCAGGCCCGCCGCGCCACCGAACGACGCGCCACCTCCAGGACCTCCGGAACCGGTCAGGCGCCCGAAGCCGTCGTATCCGAAGATCAGATTCCACACCGAGCCGTTGGTGCTGCCGCCGATATAGGGCTTGGACCCGGGCCACAGAGACACCGCCACCGGCCAGGCCGCGCTCACGAGCACCATCGCCACCCCCGCAAGCAGGAGCTGACGGATTCGGACCCGGAGGCTCACCGGCCCCCCGATCAGGTAGGCCAATCCGAGCGCCGGAACGATCATCCACCCCTGCAGCAGCTTGGTCATAAAGGCCAGCCCGACCATCACGCCGCACCACACCAGGTATTTGGTGGCGCCCGACTGCAGCGCCCGCACGAGCAGGTAGGCCGAGGCGACCAGCAACAGCACGAGCAGTGCGTCGGGGTTGTTGTAGCGGCCCATCAGCACCGTGACCGGCGTCAGCGCGAGGGCTCCGGCCGCGATCAGGCCCGCTGCCGGACCGAAAGCGCGGCGAACGGTGGCGTACAGCAGGCCCACGGCGGCGATCGTCGCGAGCGCCTGCGGGAGCAGCAGGCTGAAGCTCGAGAAGCCGAGCACCCGCGCCGAGAGGTCCTGCAGCCACAACGACAACGGGGGCTTGTCGATGGTGATGAAGCTGCCCGGATCGAGCGAACCGAAGAACCAGGCCTTCCAGCTCTCGCTGCCCGACTTAGCCGCCGCGGCGTAGTACTGGTTGGCGTAGCCGCTGACGGTCAGGTCCCACAGGCAGAGGACCGCCGCGAGCGCGATCACTCCGAGCAGGGCCGGGCGGACCCAGTTCGGGTCCTCGGTGCGGCCCCGCACCAAGCTACGCAGCCGCTCGCCGGAGCGGCGTGCGCGTCGACCGACTAGGTCGGCAACGGGAGGGCTGATCGTGGACATCGGAGATCCTTTCTGGCTGGGCTCGAGCGCGGTTGGACGCACCTAGTCGACGAGCGGGGTCGTGTGCAACGTGGCCCTACACGGACCGCGAAACACCCACGCACGCGGGGCCAGGTACCGCAGTACGCCCGCACCCGGCCGCGTGCTGGCGCACCAACCCGGGGCAGAGCGGTTCGGTTCTCGCCGCCCCCGGCTGCTTTAGCGTCGCTGACATCTCCTGCTCCTTGCGTTGGATGATTCCGGCGAAAGTGAACATTTACCGAGCCGGTGAAGGGCTTGATAGAAATGACCTAAGAGCTACGTCGGAATGCGCAGGAGCGGACTGGATGACAGAGCGAGACTGGCGAGAGGTGATGTGGAACTGCGAGCGCTGGCTCGCCGGGCGCCGTCCGGCAGCGGCCGCGGAGCTCTTGCGGGCTGCCGCGGACAGCCTGCCCGGGGAAGCCCGTCCGGACCGGTACGGGGAAGGCGAGCTGGTGGAGGATTTCGAGCGCCGCGTCACGGACTGCCTCGGCAAGCCGGACGGCGTGCTCATGCCGAGCGGCACGATGTCCCAGCAGATCGCCCTGCGTATCCACTGCGACGCCCGGGCGAGGGACACCGTCGGCTTTCACCCCACCTGCCATCTCGAGCTCCACGAGCACGGTGGCTACGCCCACCTCCATGGCCTGAAGGCCGAGCTGATCGGTGAGCGCGACAGGCTGATCGAGCTCTCAGACCTCCAGGCGCTGCCGCTGCTCGGCGCGCTCCTGCTCGAGCTCCCCCACCGCGAGATCGGCGGCCAGCTCCCGGAATGGGATGAGCTCGCGGCGCAGATTCGCTGGGCGCAGGACCGCGGGATCGCCACTCACCTCGATGGGGCGCGGATCTGGGAGGCGGCCCCCTACTACGAGCGCCCGCACGCCGCGATCGCCGACCTCTTCGACTCGGTTTACGTCTCGCTCTACAAGGGCCTGGGTGGGCTGGCCGGCTGCGTCCTGTGCGGCAGCGAGGAGCTGGTGGGGCAGGCTCGCGTCTGGCGCCGGCGCCATGGTGGCACGCTTTCGAACCTGTTCCCGTTCGCCGCCGCGGCTCAGCGCGGGCTCGATCAACTGGTCGAGCTGATGCCCCGCTTCCTCGAGCACGCGCGCGCTGTCGCGGGCGCGTTGATCGAGCTCCCAGGTGTGGAGGTCGTTCCGGACCCTCCGCAGACGCCTCTTTTCCATGTCCACTTACGGGGGGAGCGCAAGGCCCTCCACGAGCGGCTGCTCGACATAGCCGCGTCCCGAGGAATATGGCTGGGGCATCGGCTCGAGCCAACCAGCCTGCCGGGCGTGCAGAAGCTCGAGCTCAACATTGGCGAGCCCGCGCTCGAGATATCTCCGGCCGAAGCGGCAGAGCTATTCGAAGCGGTCGTGGCGGGCGAGTGCGTGACGGGCTATTAGCAGCCAGCAAGTCCTCCGCGGTCGCCGCGCCCCGGGACATATGTGTCGCGACCGCCAGGGCAGCGAGCGCGAACCGGACGGTGACGCGGCAGCTTCTCAAGCGCGGGCGGCGAACATCCCGCCTCCCGATGCCGAGCTGTCGAATTTTGTGTGCTCAGCTCTGGGTGCGTACTCTTGGCGCCGATGATGCGGCCCAGCATGTCATCGAGGATCCTGGACCGAGCCAGCCGCGCAGCTGGTCCGATTCTGACGCTCATGGCATTCTGCGCGCTTGCCACACCCGCTGGCGCGGTGGTCCGCTTCGACAGCGCCGTCCACCGGACGTTCGGTGTGATCCCAGCGATCGGACAGAGCGGGGGCGTGGTCGGCTCGTCCCGCGCTGCTGGCGCTCGCGCGGGGTTCTCGTGCGCAACCACCTGTACGCCGCTTCAGTACAACGGCGGCCCGGTTCAGCACGGAGAGAAGGTGTACCTGCTCTTCTGGGCTCCCGCAAACTACTCGCCGGCGTTCCCCGCGACCTATAAGTCCGGCATGGGAACCTGGCTGAGCGATCTCGCCGCAGCAAACGGGACTTCGGGCAACCCGATCTCGATCGACACCCAGTACTACGACCTCTCAGGTGCAGGCGGCACCAAGAGCTACGTTCCCTACTCCATCCAGAACGGCGGGGCACTTACGGACACGAACGCGTATCCCACCCCGAACGGGTGCAACCACGGCACGACGTGCCTAACTGACGCCCAGATTCGGAGCGAACTGACGAGCTACATCGTGGCTCACTCGTTGCCCACCGGGCTCGATGTCGAGTACTTCGTGCTCACTCCACAAGGGGTCAACAGCTGCTTCGACTCGGGAGGCACCTCGTGCTCATACAGCTATTTCTGCGGTTATCACAGCGCGTTGACCGTGTCGGGCAACCCAGTCACCTACGCCGACATGCCATGGGCATACAACGTGTCGGGCTGCGACGTCAACAGCGCTTTCGGCGCCGGCTATCCGAACTCTAACTTCACCGACCCTGTCATCAGCGTCTTCAGCCATGAGCTCAGCGAAACGATGACCGATCCCATGGTTGGCAACGGTTGGGTCGACTCCAGCGGCAAGGAGATCGGCGATAAGTGCGCCTACACCTACGGGGCCGGCGGCTACGGCTCGATGACCGGAATGAACAACAACGGAGGCGGCTACTGGAACGTCCAGCTCGGCGGCGACGTCTACCTGCTCCAGCAGGAGTTCGACAACCAGATCGCCAACTGCGTAACCCGCATGACAGAGACCTGGAGCGGGGCCGTTCCGGCCGGCCCGAATGCCAGCAAGTGGTCCGGGCCAGCGAACTGGTCAGCGAACAACGCGCCGGGCGCGGGCAGCAATACCAACGACAGCGTCGACACGCTGTCGTTCCCCGCGTTGCCGAGCGGCGCCTGTACCGCGCAACCCCCGACGGATACGTGTTACACGGCCACCAACGACCTCACGTCGCTCAGCGCCTACGGGCTGTCGATCGACGACGGATCCGGGTACGCGATCGGCGGGAACGGGTTGACGCTTGGAGCCGGCGGCCTCACGGCCAGCACCTCGGCGAGCGCTTCGGATCCATCCTCGTTCAATGCCCCGATCACCCTCGGCACCAACCAGACCTGGTCAATCGACGGCGGCGCCCAGAACGTCGGCCAACTGCACATCGGCGGGTCTGTGAGTGGCGCCTCGAACACGCTCGGTGTGAATCTCGCGGGGGGAGGCGGCTTGACACTCGGCAGCGCGGAGGTAGGGAGCGCCGCGGTCGCGGGCGCCAGCAACGCCCACTCTGGCGCGAGCGCGCCCCTGAACGGAAGCGTGACGGTCGGCAGCGCCCTGAACGCAACGGACAACAACAGCGTAACTCTGACCAACGCCGCATTGCTCGCCCCGGCCAGGCCGGCGGTGGGGGGTTTGACCTCGACGGGTGGCGACGTGGAGGTAGGCCAGTCCGCGCTACCGGCGGGCATGTTGACGGTGCAGGGCGGGCTCACGCTCGACTCCGCGAGCCAGACGAAGCTGTTCGTCGACCATTTCGGGACGACCGCCGGCACCGACTTCTCCCAGGTCGTCGCCCATGGGAACGTAACGCTGGGCGGCACCCTGGTCCTCGACAGCTCCGCGAGCTGTCCCGCGCTGACGCTCGGAGACCAGATCACGCTGATCACGACGACCGGCTCACTTTCGGGAACGTTCGTCGGCGTCCCGGACGGAACGGACGCCTCGCTCGCCTGCGCTGGGTCGCAGCCCAAGCTCCAGATCAACTACAGCGGGAACTCGGTGACCGGGACCGTCGTGACGCTGTCGCCTCCCTCGAATGGCTCGCCGCCGACGATTTCCGGTACCGCACAGGTCGGGAGCACCCTGACGCTCACGCAGGGTCAGTGGACGAACAGTCCGACCTTGATCAGCGATCAGTGGGAGGTGTGCTCAGGGACGAACTGCTCGCCGATCCCTAATGCCACCTCGAGCAGCTACATGCCCACCGCGACCGACGTCGGGCACACGCTTCGCGCAGTCGAGACAGCAATAAACGCGGCGGGCACAGGCGGCCCGATCGCCTCGGCGCAAAGCTCCGCCGTGACCGCTGCGGGTGGTGGCGTAGGTGGCGGAGGGGGAGGCGCGCGCGGCGGTGGCGCAGGCGGGGGTGGCGCAGGCTCAGGCACGCTCGCGATCGGGGAGCTGAACGTCGGAAGCTCACGCGCCGACGTCCCGCTCTCGTGCACCGGATCAGCGGGAGCCCACTGCGCGGTCACGCTGACGCTTACCGTCACCGAGACCCTCACGGGTGGGAAGGTGACAGCCGTGACCGCCGTCGCCCACAGGAAACACCACAAGAGGCCGTCGACGCGCACGCTTGTGGTCGGCACCGCGACCTTGACGCTGAACGCGGGACAGAGCTCCGTGCTGCAGATCGCGCTAAACGCCAGCGGAGAGCACCTGGTCACCGTTCTCCATGTGCTGAAGACCAAACTCGCAGTGGTGCAGGGCGGCCACACTGTCTCGACCTCGTCGATCACCTTCCTCTCGCGCGTCGCGCAGAGGAAACACCACAAGGCGTAGCCGTAGCTCCTAAGCGGCTCGGCGCTGAGTCTCTGGCTCGGCGTCCCCGGCGATGTATCGCACCACCCCTGGCGCGGGACGCAGGATGCACCGCCGCCGAAGGCCTGCGGGTCCGCAGGACCGCAAGTGCCGTGACGATTCCGATGGCCACACTCGTCGCGCCAATTGCGAAGGCGAGGTGGTAGCCGCCGACGAGCGAGCTTGCCAGCGCGTGACCACTGACCTGAAGCGCCCTCGAGTGATTGGTCGCGACCGTGCCGAGCACCGCGAGTCCAAGCGCGCCCCCGACCTGCTGGGAGACATTGGTTATCCCAGAGCCGAGTCCCGCGTCGGCGGCGGGGACGTCGGCCATCGCAATCGTGAGCAACGGCATGAACGCACTCCCGATCCCAAGCCCCATCGCGAAATATGCGAAGAAGATCGTCGGGAAGAACGCGGTGTGCACGCCGGCCGTGGTGAGCAACGCAAGGCCGAGGATCACTGTGACCATCCCCAGGATGAGTACGCGCATCGCGCCGAAGCGAGCCACCAGGCCAGCCGTGACTCCGAGCGACAGGATCCCGACGGTCACAGTCCACGGCAGGAAGGCAAGCCCGGCCTGCAGCGCGCTGAAGCCAAGCACGTGCTCGAGGTAGAGCGTGCCGAGGAAGAAGGTTGAGTACATGCCGGTGACGAGGAAGCCGCGTACCGCGCTCGAGCCGACAAGACCTCGAAGGCGAAGGATCCGCAGAGGCATGATCGGGTTCGCGATCCGCGACTCGACAATCAGGAACGCGCCCATCAGTACGAACGCGAGTGCGCCGAATCCGAGCACTTGCGATGAGCCCCAGCCGTGGGTGGTCGCCTGGACGATCGCGTACACGGCGCTCATCAGCGAGACGGTGACGAGGATCGAGCCAAGCCAGTCGACACCGTGCTCCAGCCCGAGGCCCCTGTCCGCGGGAATCAGCGCGTTGCCCAGGGCGATCGTGGCGAGCCCGATCGGGAGGTTGACGAAGAAGATCCAGTGCCAGCTGAGGGCCTGGGTCAGCGTGCCGCCGGCGAGCAGCCCGAGCGATCCGCCCGCCACGGCGACGAACACGTAGGCGCTCATCGCTCGCGCGCGATCGGTGGGCTCCGGGAACTCGGTGACGATGATTGCGAGGATCACCGATGCCTGCATCGCAGCGCCGGTGCCCTGTATGAACCGGGCACCGATCAGGAAGCCCTGGCTGGGAGCAAGGCCGCACAGCGCAGAGGCGGCCGTGAATACGACGACCCCGGCGAGGAACACCCGCTTGCGGCCGAGAAGGTCCCCGAGGCGCCCGGCGAGCAGCAGGAAGCTGCCGAACGTTACGAGGAATGCGTTGATCACCCAGGTGAGGTTGCCCTGGGTGAAGTGAAGCTCGCGCTGGATCACCGGAAGCGCCACGTTCACGATCGTGGTGTCGAGAACGATCATGAGCTGCGCGAGGCACACGACTACAAGGGCCATCCAGCGGCGGTGGTTGCTGACTGCGGTGAGCGAAGAAGCGGGGGTGTTCATGGTGATCCAGACTGTTGAGGCGGACACGCGTTGGTGGTAAACTGGAGGCATCCTCCAGAACTAACCGGAGGCTTCCTCCGAAACTATACGGAGGCAGCCTCCGGTTGTCAAGCAGGATGTGCGAGAGCCACCTATGAGCACGACCTCCGATCAGGCCCCACTCGCACGTCCCAAGCGGGCGGATGCCCAGCGCAACCGCGAGAAGGTCCTCACCGCCGCCCGCGAGACCTTTGCCGAGCACGGAGCGTCGACGTCGCTGGAGGAGATCGCGCGACGCGCCCAGGTCGGGATCGGCACGCTCTACCGCCACTTCCCCACCCGCCAAGCGCTCCTCGAAGCCGTGTACGTCGACGAGGTCCAGGAGCTATGCAGGTCGGCCGCTGACCTCGCGGACCTCCCGCCATGGGATGCGCTTGTCGCCTGGCTTCACCGGTTCGTTGGCTACCTCGCCACCAAGCAGGCATTGGCCGGAGAGCTGCTCGAGTACGTCGGGCGCGACGCAGATCTCTTCCAGAGCAGCCGTGCCGCTTTCCACGCGGCGGGCGAGCCGCTACTAGAACGCGCCCAGCAGGCGCGCGTCGCCCGCACCGACACCAACCTCCCCGAGATCATCCAGATGGTCATCGGGATCGCGAAGATCCCATCAAGCGAGCCCGGGCAGATCGAGCACATCCTCGATATCGCGCTCGACGGGCTGCGCTACCGAGGCTCGGGCTCGGGTCCGTAGCACCGAATTCAGTAGTTGGAGCGCGGCAAGCTGGGGCAGCGTTCGCGGTTAGATGATGAAGTGCGTTGCGTTCCGGGGCACGAGCCGACTCACTTCGTCACAAGTCCACCAGGAGACGCGACCACAGGAGGCCAGATGACTGCATCCGAGGTAAAGGGCCGACTCCACGACCTCCGCTTTCCTGGCGAATCGGACGTATACAGGCGCGCGCGTGACGAACTGCTCGAGGCCGAGATCGACGTGCGCCGGAGGATCGAAGCTGCCGCGGCGCAGCGACGCGAGCTGCCTCTCGGGGGCGAAGTGCCGACCGACTACGAGTTCGAGGAGTACGCGGGCTACAGCGACGAACCGCGGACCGTCCACTTGTCCGAACTATTCGAGGACGGAAAGGACACCCTGTTTCTCTACAGCCACATGTTCAATCCGGACGAGACCGGTCAGCCGCTAGCGGTCCCCTGCCCGGCGTGCACCTCGATCATCGACGCTCTCGACGGCGAGGCGCCGCACATCACGCAGCGGATCAACCTTGCGGTTTCCGCCAAGGTCCCAATTCAGCGCTTTCGCGACCACGCGCGTTCGCGCGGCTGGCAGCACGTCCGTCTCCTCTCCTGCACCGAGAACACCTATAACCACGACTACCACGCTGAGAAATCCGACGCCCGGCAGCTCCCGATCGCGACCGTGTTCGTTCGCCGCGACGGAAGGGTTCATCACTTCTGGAGCAGCGAGCTCGCCTACGCTCCCACCGACCCGGGCGAGCATCCTCGCCATGTCGACTTCATGTGGCCGCTTTGGAACGTCTTCGACCGCGCTCCCGAGGGTCGCGGCAGCGGCTGGGAGCCAAGCCTCAACTACTCCTAGAGCGCCCATGAGATCTGCGCGACCCGTCGGCGCCTCTCGGCCCGCCGTGCCGGGATCCCGGCTCCTCGGCGGGCAAGCCGCACAGCAGCCGCCGCGACGGGGATGAGCTCGATGTCGCATTAGCACGCGCCGGCACGGCGCAAGCCTACGGTGCGCACTCGCCATGCACGTCCGACTAACCCCGCGCGCATAACCCCGCGCGCAGGGCTCTGCTATAGAGGAAGCTGTGACACCGATTCCTGCTCGTCCGTTCGGCAGCTCCGGCCCCGAGGTATCCGTTGTCGGTCTGGGATGTAACAACTTCGGCCGCCGAGTCGACCTCGAAGGCACCCGTGCTGTCGTCGATACCGCAATCGAGGAGGGCGTGACGTTCTTCGACACCGCCGACATCTATGGCGGTCGGGGTCGAAGCGAGGAACTCCTGGGCCAGGTGCTCCAAGGCCGCCGCGAACAAGTCGTTCTGGCGACAAAGTTCGGCATGGACATGGGCGACGACGAGGGGCCGCGGGGCTCCCGTGGTTACGTTCGCCGGGCCGCCGAGGCGTCGCTCCGGCGGCTGCAGACGGACGTCATCGATGTCTACTGGTACCACGAGCCCGACGACGAGACTCCGATCGCCGAGACGCTCGGAGCGCTTGAAGAGCTCGTCAGCGCCGGGAAGGTCAGCGCGATCGGGGCATCGAACTTCTCCGCGTCGCAGATCCGGGACGCGGACGCCGCCGCACGAGATAACGGCCTGACGCCGTTCTCGGCGATCCAGAACGAATACAGCCTGCTCAAGCGGGGAGCGGAGCGCGATGTCCTCCCGCTGTGCGAGCAGCTTGGCCTCGGGTTCGTGCCGTACTTCCCGCTGGCGTCTGGGTTGCTCACGGGCAAGTATCGCCGCGGTGCGGACGCGCCGGCCGGTGCCCGGCTTTCGGGCCGCGATCGGGTCGCCACCGACGCGCAGTTCGACCTGCTCGAGGAGCTTGATCGGTATGCCCGCGAGCGCGAGGTTTCGATGGCCGACGTGGCGATCGGCGCGCTGCTGGCGCAGCCCGCCGTCTGCTCGGTCATCGCCGGCGCGACCAAGCCGGAACAGGTCCGCTCGAATGCGAGCGCCGCCAGGTGGAGCCCGAGCGAGGAGGACCTCGCCGCGCTCGACGAAATCCTCGGCTCCCGAGTCGGCTAGGCCAGGCTCTCGAATACCGGCCCCCGGAGTCGGGTAGGGCGTGAGCGTGAACGTCCCAGCATCGCTCGCGCGTCAGCTGACGCCTCTCGAGCCATTCGTGCGCCGGATCGAATCGGCCGAGGCGCTGGATGTTCCGGCGAAGGCCGTGGGCCGCTTCATCAGGAACAAGGTCGCCCAGGGCAAAATCAAGGAACTTCTGAGCGGCACCTGGCTCGGACACGCCGTCCACCCGATGCTGACCGATGTCGTGATCGGATCGTTCATCAGCGCGTCTGTCCTGGACCTGCTCGCGGGCCGCGAGGGCAACAAGGCAAGCCAGCCCCTGATCGCACTCGGCATCGCCGCCTACACCCCCACCGCGTTGACCGGCCTGAACGACTGGGCCGACTCGGAAGTCGTCGACGACCGCATCCGGCGTGCCGGCGCCATACACGCGCTCACCAATGCGACCGCCGCGTGGCTTTATGTTGGGTCGCTGGTGCTCCGCCGGCGTGGTGCGCGCGGGACTGGGGTAGTGCTTAGCACTGCGGGCGCCTCGGTGCTGATGGCGGGCGGATACCTCGGAGGGCATCTGACGCTCAGCCGCGGTGTCGGCACAGACCAGACCGTGTTCGACCCTGGCCCGACGGACTGGACGCCGGCCGCGGATGCTTCGCAGCTCCGTGACCGGCAGCCGACCCGATCGATCGTCGATGACACGCCGGTGCTCCTGCTGAAGGACGGCGAGCTGATCTTCGCGATCCACGACCGCTGCTCGCACCGCGGGTGCTCGCTGAGCGAGGGTGAGCTTGACGGCGAGGAAATCGTGTGCGCCTGCCACGGCTCCCGCTTTGACCGCCGTGATGGCGCGCTCAAGCGCGGTCCTGCGACCGCGCCCCAGCCGGCGTTCCAGGTGCGCGTGCGGGACGGCGTGGTTGAAGTACGCCGGCTGAGCGCGGTCCCCGCGTAGAGACACTCGACAGGCGGCCGTAGGAGCAGCGCGTAGGTCTGGCGGCGACCTCACCACTCAAGGCGCGGAGGGGGGCGGGTCGATTAACCGACGAGGAGCGCGGCAGCCGCTTGCCTCGCCCCGTGCGCCGGCACGAGGAGAGTCCCTTTCGTAGCCAGGTCGCTGTGCGCTGCGATGGCGCTGGCCGCCCTGATGGTCGGCCTGCTGGTGCTAGCTTCGGCGCGATCTCGAGCAAAAGCTTCACGCCCGTAGGAATCAGCAAGTCGCTCGACACGCAGTAGACGAGCGTCCGCACTTTCTTGGGCGCCGCGTGATCCGGGTACGCTAGCCCCCAAGGGCGCGCGATGGACGGACATGAAGACCGAGCTGCGAGCGCGGGGCAAGCCGGAGACGAGGCGCCCCGCGACCTGCTGCTGCGCGCGGCGGCGATCCTCGAAGGGCTTCCGGACGCGGTCGTAGCAGCGGGTCGCGACGGACAGATCGTGTTCGTCAACGCGATTGCGGAGGAGCTGTTCGGGTACCCGCGCGAAGAGCTGCTGGGACTGCCCGTTGAGATGCTGTGGCCTGAGCGAATACGGGTGCGCTACTCCCGGAACATGCGGCTGTACTTCGAGACCGAGCACCCGCTGAGCTTCTCGAGCGAAGCGTGGGGGCTTCGCCGCGATGGTTCTGAGTTTCCCGGCGAGATGAGCTGGGGAATCGTCGAGACGACGGCCGGGCCCCTCCTGCTCGCCGTGGGCCGAGACATCTCCGAGAGGCAGGCGGCCGAGAAGCGCTTACAGGCGGTGGCGGCGATCGGCGAGCGAGCCCTAGCTGGCGCTGACCCGGCAGAGCTCGCCACCGAGGCCGTCGAGGTGATGCGTCGTACCCTTCCAATCGCCGGCGCGGAGGTGCGGCTCACAGACGGGATCTCACTCGCATCTGCCGGAATCACGGCGACGCCAGACCTGCAGCTGCCGGTCGGCGACGCGGCTGAGCTGCTCGTCGGACTGAAGCGCGGCCTGGGCGAGGAGGAGATGAGCTTCGTGCGCACGCTGAGTAACACGCTCGCGATGGCGCTGGCGCGGCGGCGAGACGAGGAGCGCATCCGATACGAGGCACTTCATGATCCGCTTACTGGACTCGCCAACCGCACTCTGCTGCGTGACCGCCTCGAACACGCACTCGCCCACGCTGGACGCGGTGATCGCGCCACGGGTGTCCTGTTCGTCGATCTTGACGACTTCAAGCAGGTGAATGACATTTACGGCCACGCGACTGGCGACTCGGTGCTCGTCGCGCTCGGATCACGCCTTCGCTCCGCGGTCCGGCCGGTCGACACCGTTGCGCGGCTGGGCGGTGACGAGTTCGTGGTCATCTGCGAGCAGGTCGACGAGGCGGTCGCCCTCGCGCTTGCTCAGAGGGTGCAGGACGCGGTCGGGACGCCGGTCTCGATCGACGGGGTGGAGCATCGGCTATCGGCAAGCGTCGGAATTGCCCTTGGACACGATGATGCCGACGCCCTTCTGGGCGACGCAGACGCGGCCGTGTACCGAGCGAAGGCCGCCCCCGGCGGGAGCGTCGAGGTCTCTCGCTAGACGACGAGGGTCGGTCACCCGTCGAGTTGTGGTTTCCCTCCGAGACGCAGGCTTTCCGCATCGGTCGAGTAGAGGAGGGTTTTCGTGGCTGACGCGACCTCTGGCCCAGCGACCCCTGGACCCCAGACGCCTGGGCCCCTGGAAGCTCTGAAGCAGCGGCGAGCACGACACCGAAGCTGTTCGTGCGACAATCGTCGGGGCTCGTACGCAACGTCAGCGTCGCGAATGCCCTGTTCTTCAACGTGGCGGCGGTCGTCGGCGCGGGACTCACGTGGTGTCGACGCGCGCGTGGTCCCTCGATCGCCTCGTGCTCGAAGCAAGCGGGATGTGAGAAATACAGTGGAGATCCCACAGCCGTGAGCGGCTAGCGCATGAGGGCGTCGAGCAGGCTGCCGCTGCCGGCGGGCCGGCTCATCCCGCGGGCTTGAGCGAGATGCGCCGGCCGGAGACCGTGACCGCGCGGATGCGAATCCAGTGGCCCTTGTGGCCCGGCGCCCAGGGCTCGAGTCCCAGGCCTTCGATCCGCTGCAACTCAGCGGGATTGGTGATCTCCTCACTAACGCCGAGGATGATCACGCTCCACCCGACTCGTCCAACGGGATCGGTGCCGTCGATCTCGAACGCCGCGTGCGCCGATCGCAAAAGCGCCGACAGCTTCGATCCCTCCGCAGAGCGGATCAGCACCGACTGCGAGGAGCGGTCGAAGACGTAGTTGACTGGCCGAATCACCGGCTGATCCCAGTCTTTGACGGTGACTACGACCCTGCCCACGCTTGTCGTCGCCAGGAGCCGCAGGCAATCGGGCCGCGTCAGCTCGGCCATCTCTACCGCTGAACGAGTCGATGGTTCTCGGTCCGCGACGATCGCTGAATCGCTGCCTGGCCCGGGGATCGTCAACGCGCTTGCGTCTCCGGCGGATGATTCGGAGTGATGAGCGTTGCGATCATCTCGTGCTCCCTGCGACGCGGTCGCGCGCCTGCAAGTACGGCGCCAGGTATCTGGCGGCGATCTTCGTGCCGGGCGACCAGGTCGGCGAGTCGCTGGTCTCAGTGCTCGAGCCGTGTCCGCCCGTGACGTCCGCGCTTAGATACAGCGGCTTGGTGCCGGTCAGGAGGATCCCGTGGATCACGGGGTGAAACGGCGCGGGCTCGGTGGCGACGCCGGCACTCGCCGCGATCGCCTGCGCGGCGACATCGGCTTGCTGCGCGGCGATCCCGCCGTGCTTGATGGGGAAATCAGTCGCGTCGCCGGCGGCGTAGACGCTCTCAACCCCGGGCACCTTGCAGTGGATGTCGATCGGGATGAAGCCGCCGGCTGGTCCTCCGGGAATGCCCGCGAGGGAGGGGCCGTGTAGCTCGGGCATCGCCACGATCCGATCGGCTTGCAGCTGCCGCGAGCCCGGGTTGATCGTGACCTGGCCCGGCTCATGGACCTCGCAGTAGGCCGAGGTGATCGTCTCGATGCCACTGGCGGCGAGCAGCTGGCCGACTGCCTCGCTGGCGCCGAGACCGAAAACCGCCAAGGGCTTCTCCTCAGGCGTGGCGATCGTGATCGAGAGTTCGATATTCATATCCTGCGCGCGCGTGGCCGTCATCAACGCGAGCTCGTAGATCGGCAACGGCCATCCGATCCGCCCCGGAACGATGAACGCGAGGCGCCGCACGTATCCGCCCTCGATGTCCTGAATCAGCCCGTGCAGCTGCTCATCGAGCTGGCCGTCGTCGATCGTGAGCGCGTGCTTGAAACGCGTGTATAACCGTGCTCCGAGGGCGATCAGGAGCGCGTCGTAGGGAAGCTGAACGCCCGCCTCGGTGTGTACGCAGCGGCGCTCGTGGTCGAGCCATTTGAATCTGTCCGAGAGCAGCTCTGCGCCGATGTCCCGGGCGATCTCGTCGAGCGGGTACCGTTTCGCGGCCGCGTAACCGAACGGCTCTCGTACCGTCATCGGCCGGTAGACAAATTCGGGCTTGGGCGCGAGCAGGGTCGTCGCGATGGACTCCCCACCGAGCTCGCGCAACGCGAGCGCTGCCTCGAGCGCCGCCACGCCCCCGCCCGCGATGACGACATTGAACGGCTCGATCTGATCGGGGAAAACCTTCAAGTTAGACACGGCGACCTCCGGGGCTTGTGCGAACCTCGGAAGTCAGATCACGCTGCCCGCCGATACGGCCGACATCACGATGAATGCCCTCCTGAGTTGAGACTACTCCGCACGTCAAGGGAACCAACGAGCGCGTCTCATACCGGTCCAAGCCCGAGACGAGATGGCTGACCTGGCCTGGATCGAGGGACCCGTTGGCCTGCGCGACGGCCGCCAAGTGCGAATCCGAGCTGTTTGCGCCGATGACGAGGCGGCCATGCTCGCACTCCTGGAGAGCCTGTCGCTCGAGTCCCGTCAACGGCGCTTCTTCTCTGTCGCGGCCAACCTCGCCGAGGCAGCCCGGCTGGCGTCACACTCGACCTGGCCCGAAGCGGTCGGGCTCATCGCGCTCGCCGACGACAGCAGGGCCGTCGTCGCCCACGCCCTCGCGATCCGCTGCGCTGGTAACGAGAACGAGGCCGAGGTGGCCTTCGAGGTCGCCGAGGCCTACCACGGTGATGGCCTCGCGACCCTCTTGCTGATCCGGCTCGCCGCGCTCGCCGAAGCCCACGGGATCACCCACTTCGTCGCCGACGTGCTCCCCGAGAACCACCCTATGCTCGCCGTCTTCCACCATGCCTTCGGCGGGCGCGCGAGCAATCGCTCCGGCGTCGTTGACATCCGTTTTGCCACTTGTGACTGGCCACAGGCACGGGCCCGGTTCGATCCCGAGCCAACCGACCCGACCAATCGCGAGCGGTGAGCGCCCGCCATCAGTGGGGTTCGTGAATCCGTTCGCCTGAAGCTAACCAGGGCCCTTCGCGAATGGCCTACGGTTCGAACACGATCCGGCCCGTCACGCGTCCGGGCTCTACGTCGGCGATTGACTCGTTGACCTGGTGCTGCTCAAGCGTTCTCGTGTCGGGATAGGTTTCGGGCGCCGGCGCCATTTCGGATGATCGCGGCCTGCCCCTGGCCTCCACCGACGCATAGCGTGGCCACGCCACGGTGGATGTCGGAGCGTTTCATCTCGTGCAGCAGGGTAACCAGGATCCGGCCACCGCTGGCACCGATCGGATGTCCGAGGGCGATCGCGCCGCCGTGGGGGTTGATGCGCTGCGCTGCGATGCCGAGCTCCCTGACGACCGCAAGCGACTGCGCCGCGAACGCCTCGTTGAGCTCGAACAGGTCGACGTCGGCCAGCTCCAGCCCTGCCCTGGCGAGCGCCTTGCGCACGGCGGGCACCGGCCCGATGCCCATGATCCGGGGTTCGACGCCCACCGATGCGTAGCTCTCGACGACGCCCATCGAATCCAGCCCGCGCTCCTGCGCGGCGCGCGCCGACATAACCACGATCGCCGCCGCGCCATCGTTGACGCCCGACGCATTGCCGGCAGTCACCGTCCCGTTCTCGGAGCGGAATGCCGCACGTAGCCGTCCGAGCGTCTCGGCGGTCGTCCCTGCCCGGGGGTGCTCGTCGATCTCAACCAGACGTGTCCCGCGCTTGTCGGGAACCTCGACGGGCACGATCTCGTCCCTGAAGACACCCTGCTCGATCGCCTGATCGGCTCTGTGCTGGCTCTCGGCCGCGAACTCGTCCTGCTCCTCGCGAGTGATCCCATACTGGTCGGCGAGGTTCTCGGCGGTGATGCCCATGTGGATGTCGTTGAACGCGTCGATCAGACCGTCGTGCACCATCGAATCGATCAGCTCGGTCGATCCCATCCGGGCGCCGAATCGCGCGGCCGGCATCAAGTACGGCGCGCGGGTCATGTTCTCCATGCCTCCGGCGACGACGACATCGACGTCGCCGGCGCGGATCATCTGCGCGGCGATCGCGACTGCCTTGAGGCCCGAACCGCAGAGCATGTTGATCGCAGTCGCTGGAACTTCTTTGGGAATCCCCGCCGCGATCGCGACCTGACGGGCGGGATTCTGGCCCTGACCAGCCTGCAAGACGCAACCGAGGATCACCTCGTCGACGTCCTCGCCGGCGATCCCGGCACGCTCGAGCGCCGCCCGGACCGCTACGGCACCGAGCTCGGTGGCCGGCACATCCTTGAAAGCGCCCCCGAAGCTCCCGACCGGGGTTCGTACAGCGCTGACGATCACGGCGTCATTCATCACGACCACCTTGGATTGAGAGGACCGAGCAGTCGCAGATGCAACCGCGGGGCGAGTGGCGCCCGGCGCCGGCGGAGCCACAGGATCGCCCCGTCGCCCTCGAGCCACTCCGTCTCGAAGGTCCGGCCGTCCGGCATCTGCACGAGGCGGCCATGATCCGGAGAAAGATCGATGCCCTCAGGGTTTGACCCACACCTCGTGTAGCGATTACTAGGCCGTGTGCGTCGACGAGCACGCTGGCCCGGCGACGACCGGTGGTCGCCGCCTCCCAGCACTCGTACAGCCGGACCTCGCGTTCGAGCTCGCCGATTCGCAGCTCGAGCTCGCCGACGCGCAGCGTCGAGTCGGTTTCGGTTGGGCGCTCCTCAGCCGTCGAGTGCGTAGTGATCCCGCCAGATCAACTTGTAGATCGGGATGCGTCGCGGGAGGTCGCGTATGCCTGGAATGAACGGGACCAGGATGAAAGCGATACTGAGGACGCCCATCACCGCCAGCACCAGGATGTCGGCGTTGGTCGAGGTCGAGAACGGCTTGATCTGATACCAGAAGGTGTACAGCCAGAGCCAGGACTGCCCGGGGTAGCTGCCGGTCTCGTTCATCATGCCCCACTGGGTGCCCAGCAGATGCTCGGCTTGGGCGCGGTTTGAGAGCACGCCGCCGTCGGCCATGAACAGCAGGGGCTTGGTGTAGTCGGTCTGGTAGAACTGCTTGCTGGTCAGGAGCGCGCCGTCGAGGCCGCCCGACTGGGCGAAGGTCAGCAGCGAGCCCATCATTGTCGGAAGCGGCCCATAGGATCCGCCCGGGACCGAGACGGAACCACTCGGATTGGCGGTGGCTTTGCCGAGTGCTGTCTCGTATGCCGTTGTCCACGCAGTCTGGGTCTTGGCGGGCGCGGTCTGATAAGTCGACAGGGCGCTCTGCAGCGCCGGCTGCCCCGTGATCGAGCCCAGCGGCGCGAGCACGAAGTCCTGAGCCGTGTTGATCGGATGGCTTACCCCAAGCCACTTCGCCAGGTGGATGAACCACAGGTTCTGGCCGTCGGCGTTGTGGTTATACGGGGGGCCGTAGCCGCCGGTGCCACTCGAGCCGTCGAGCTCGGTGGTCGCTGTGGCCACGAAATCGACCGGGTCGCTGCGCGACCACGACTGGACCGTGCTCGGACGAACATCGGGAGACGAGAACAGGATCGTCAAGATGAGTACGAGCGCGAGCACCACGCCCAAGGCGATCGTCGCCTCCCTGAGGATGTCGTAGGGACGGTATGAGCCCTTCCACACGCGCGCGGCGTCGTCCTCGCTTTTCCTTGTCGCGCGGCTCATGACGAGCTCTCCGCCGGAGACGACTGCGACCGCACCGGCTCGCTGCTCGCGTTCACAGCCTGGGGCTGCGACGGCACCGTCTCCCCGCCCGCGTTCACAGCCTGGGGCTGCGACGGCACCGGCTCCCTGTCCCCGTCCGATGCGGCGAGCTCCCCCAGTGCAAACGGCGGGACGATCCCGTGCTTACGGACCAGCAGGATGTGCGCGACAACGAGCGCGACCACAGCCACCGGCAGCAAGTACACGTGGTAGCTGTACATCTGACCGAAGTTCGTCACGTTGAAGAATGACCCAGCACCCGACGCGTTAATCCCGTCCTTGGCCTGCGTCGCGATCCACTGCGCATCGAAGTTCTGCTGCGAGACATAGCCCGTCAACGCGCACGGGATCGCGACCAGGAAGCTCACCGCGCCGGTCATCCACACCCGAGCGCGCCCACCCCGCCAGGCCGCCATCCAATACTTGCCCCACAGATGGATGACCATGAAGAAGAAGAACAGCTCGACCGACCACATGTGGATGCTGTTGAAGAAATGACCGACCCCGGTGAAATGCCACCAGCCCGGCCCCTTCAGACTCAAGACCGAGCCCGATCCGATAATCACCACCAGCGAGGTGAGTGACAGTACCCCGAAGATGTAGATCCACGACGCCATGTACGACGGCTGACTGTCGGGCAGGAGCTTCTCCGGTGGCAGCGCGCCGACTGCCCGCTCTCGGGCCGCGCCGGTCCAAGACCGCTTCGCGGACCCGCTCACTTCGCACGCTCCTTGCCGCCCCGACCTGGAAACGGGACAAGAATCGCGAGCGCGAACACGATCAGCATCACCACGATCACGATCACGTTCGACACCGACATCGAAAAGAAATGCCAGTGCACCGTGTTGGCCGGATGGTTCAGATTGAAGACCGCGGCGATCATGTCGGGCTCGCAGCGAGGCGGTCGCGTTCTTGCAGGTACGGCGCGAGATACTTGGCGACGATCTTGGTCGGTGGTGACCAGGTGCACGTTTCACTGAACTCGGAGCTCGAGCCGTGGCCGCCGGTGACGTGCGCGCTGAGGTAGCGTGGCTTGCTGCCGGTCAGCAGCATCCCGTGGATCACGGGACGAAACGGCGCAGGCTCGGGCGCGAGACCCGCCAGCGCCGCGATCGACTGCGCGGCGACATCGGCCTGCTGGGCAGCTATGCCGCCGTGCTTGATCGCGAAATCGGTCGCGTCACCCGCGGCGTAGACCCGTTCCAGACCGCGCACCTTACCGCGGGAGTCAACCTCAATGAAGCCGCGCTCCGAGCGGCCGGGCACGCCGGGCACGGAGGGCCCCACGAGCTCCGGCAGCGCGACGATCCGATCGGCGTGCAACTCTCGGGCACCAGGGTTGATCGAGACCCGTCCTGATTCGGGAACCTCGCAGTGGACCGAAGTGATCGTCAGGATGCCGTGCTCCTCGAGCAACTTCTGGACACCTGCGCTGGCCTCCCCACCGAAGATCGCCAGCGGCGCGTCCTCGGGAGTGCAGATCGTGATCGACAGATTGCTGGTCGCGTCAAAAGCGCAAGCCGAGCAGAGGAGCGCGAGCTCATAGATCGGCAGCGACCACGTCCGGCCCGGCGGAATCACGAACGCAAGTCGGTGGACGTATCCGCCCTCAATGTCCTGGACCAAACCGTGCAGCAGCTCGTCGATCCGCGCGTCATCGATCGTGGTCGCATGCCTGAAACGCGGGTGAAGCCGAGCGCCGAGGGCAAACAGCAGCCCGTCGTAGGAGAGTCGCTCACCGGCCTCCGTGTGCAGGATTCGGTCCTTCGGCTCCAGCCACTTGAAGCTGTCGGCGCGGAGCTCGATGCCGAGATCGCGCGCGATCGGTTCGAGCGGGTAGCGATGCGCCAGTGGGTAGGAGAATGGTTCTCCGACGGTCATCGGCCGGTACACGAACTCCGAATTGGGCGCGATCATCGTCGTTGCAATGTGCCCGCCGCCGAGCTCGCGCAACGCCAGAGCCGCCTCCAGCGCCGCCACGCCACCGCCGACGATCAGCACGTTGAGGGCCATCTGCGGGGCGCTGCCGGACGTCATCGCGTCGTCATCTGCCTCGCGGTCGATAGCCGGATCCAGCTGCCCGGTGAGCTGCTCGCACAGCAGCAACGGGACGCTGCTCGATCGCCGGCCCCGGCTTGACATCCTCGCTGAAACCGACGAACTCGGCCAGCCGGCGAGTCGGGAACAACAGACGGGTCAGACACGTCGATCTCCGGTCTAATGGAACCTCAGAAGTCAGGCCGAGCTTGGCCGCCCAGGTTTGACCGACCTCTTAGCGGATTCCCTCCGGCCCTACGTTACTGCGCCGGTCAAGCAAGCGAGCAGTACCGCTCATACTCTGACAGTGCGGTTGCCGACGACTCGTTGGCATCGGTCCAGGGTCCGCTGAGCACCCGACAACGCCGAGCCTTCGCGGCGCGCGACACGAGCACTCGGTCACTGAGATCCAGGCTGAGCCAGGGCTCGCCAAAATCCCACCCCACAGCCGCCCCTGATGAGAGTAGTGTCGATGGTGGCGCTGGCCCTGCGGCCAGAATTCTCAGCCCTAGCCCGACTGCCGCCGACGGCGCACTGTGCGCCACGAGGCGC
>JALYZY010000125.1 GCA_030948665.1 Actinomycetota bacterium
GCGGCCGTGTCGATCGGGACGCTTCCGTCCTCCGCCAGCGGTCCGCTCGAGAGCAGCAGCGCCCTGTCCGCCGGCGGTGTCACCGGATCGGCCGACATGTTGACGATGCACATGAACCCGGGGGAGCGAGCGAACGCAAGCGCGCCTGGCGGTGCATTGATCCATTCCAGCCCGCCGTCACCGAGTGCTGAAAGCTCGCGCCGGATTTCCAGCGCGACGCGATACAGCTCGAGGATCGAGTCGGCATCACCGGACTCCGCCTCCACGGTGAGGGTGCGCCACGACGCTGGCTGGGGAAGCCACGGCGGAGCGCTCGCCGGCTCGGGGCTGAATCCGAACGGGGGCTCATCCCCAGACCACGGAATTGGGACACGGCACCCGTCACGACCGCGATCGATGCGGCCCGATTGCTCCCAGGTGGGATCCTGGAGCGCATCCTCCGGAAGATCCTCAACCTCGGGGAGGCCCAGCTCCTCGCCCTGGTAGATGTAAGCGCCACCGGGCAGCGCGAGCATCAGCAGGGCAGCGGCCCGCGCACGCCTCAGCCCTGTTCCGAAATCGGCCGGCAGGTCACTCAAGTCGCGGAGGTTTCGCAGTTGCCGCACGCTCTGGGGCCGGGCATAGCGGGAGACCTCTCTGACGGTGTCGTGATTCGAGAGGACCCACGTGGCTGGAGCGCCCACAGCCTCGTGTGCGCTGAGCGACATCACGATCGACGCCTTAATCTCTTCGGCCTCCCACGGAGCGAGCAGGAAATCGAAGTTGAAGGCGGTGTGCAGCTCGTCATCGCGGACGTACTGCGCCAGCCGTTGGGGATTGTGCACCCAGGCCTCGGCCACGAACACTCGCGGTTCGTCGTAGGTGTCTGCCAGCGCGCGCCACCGGCGATAGATCTGGTGGACGTCGTCCCGATCCCAATGCGGGTGGTCGACCGGGTCTGCGCTGAGCGGTGGCCACGCCGTCGCACCCACGTCCGGCAGGCCCTCGGCTTTGACGAGGCCGTGGGCTACGTCGATCCGGAAGCCGTCGATCCCGTAGTCGAACCAGAAGCGCATCGTCTCGTCGAACTCGGCCTGCACGTCGGAGTTGCTCCAGTCGAGGTCCGGCTGCTCGGGCGTGAACAAGTGCAGGTACCACTGACCGGGATGTCCGTCCGCCTCGGTGATCCGCGTCCACGCCGGGCCGCCGAATGCGCTGTTCCAATCGTTCGGCGGCTCCTCGCCCACGGGCCCACGCCCATCGCGGAAGATAAACCGGGCCCGCTCCCGGGAGTCGGGACCGGCCGCCAGTGCCTCGCGGAACCATTGATGCTGGTCGGAAACATGGTTGGGGACGATGTCGAGCAGCACTCGCAGGCCAAGGTCGTGGGCTTCCCTCGTGAGGGCGGCGGCATCGGCGAGCGTGCCGAAGGCCGGGTTGATGTTGCGGAAATCGGAGACGTCATAGCCGGCGTCCTTCATCGGAGAGGGGTACCAAGGGTTGATCCACACCGCGTCGACGCCGAGCTCAGCGAGATAGGGCAGGCGGGAGCGCAGCCCCGAGATGTCACCGGTCCCGTCGCCGTCGCCATCTGCGAAGCTGCGGATGTAGACCTGATAGATGACCGCGCTTCGCCACCATGGCGTGGCGGCGCGACCCTTGCCGGCGGAGCGGGATGCGCTCATGTCCGTGTGGCCCTGTGAGCGGGCATGTTCAGCGCGGTTCTACCGCTCGGCAGGTGCTCCGCCCAGCCTCGTTCGGGTATCGCGATGAACTGGCCTGACTTCGACGGAGACTGGGTTTGTTGGTTTTGGTAGTTGATTGTCGTATTCCAGTGATTCGTTCTCAACCGCCGGTCGGCGAGGTGTGTGTCTGAGCCTTTGATAGAGCGGTCGCATTTTTCAACCCAGCGCTGAGCGTGGTGTAGGGGCTGGTTAATTGGTGTTCGGAGCGAGCTCCGAGGCGTCATCCACGCCGGGTTCCGCCGGCGTCCGTGCCGGCGGGCGACCCCCTCAATAGCGCCCCTCTTCCTCAGAGGGAGTCGGGTGCGGTCGGTGTCCGGGAGCCTGGTCATGGCTTGTGTGCTCGATTCTGCTTGATCCGCTCGGCGCGGGCGCGGCGCATCCCCGCGTGGCGGGCGCGGCGGATTGCAGGCCCGGGGCCGTGATGCTCATCATCTGGGGTGACATACCCGATCGAGGCGTGGAGCCGGACCGTGTTGTACTCGCCGCGGATCCTGGCGAGCTCGGCGTCGAGGGCGGCGGGGTCGGTGATGCCGGTGAGCTGCGGCCAGTCGCCCTTCAGGTGGCTGAAGAAGTTCTCGATGTGCGCCTGGCCGGTCGGGGTGCCGGGCCGGGCGTGGTGCTGGGCGATCGCCATCAGCGCCATGAACTGGCGGGTGTCGACAGCGGTCATCTCGGCACCGTTGTCAGACCACGCCACGAGGATCGGTGGGTCCTCCGGGCCGCGCTCGGGCGGGAGCCCGTCGGGCCCGAGCAGCGCCTGGTCCTCCAGTGCTCGAGCGAACAGCAGCTGCGCCTGCGTCGTGGTTTGCTCGGTGCTGAGCAGGTAACCAACCCAGTATCTGGTGACGACGTCGACGATCGCGTACGCGACCCGCTTGCACCTGGTGAAGTGCGAGCAGTCCCAGATCCAGATCCGGTTGCGCTCCCACCGAACCTCAGGAAACGCGGGCATTTGCGGCCTGGGACGGAACGGCTCGCCCGGCAGCTCGACCGGATGCTTGAGCGCCACCCTGAGCAGCGTGGAGGGCGAGACGAACACCTGACCGGTGTAGCTGCCGCGATGCGCGAGCTTGCGATGCGACCGGTCAACCCACCCCACTGCTCGATCAGATCGAGGATCGCCCGCTCCTCGCTCGCGAGCAGCCGATGCACCGCGTCACCGACCGACCGCCCGTCCTCCAGACTCCCGGTTTCCCGCAGCCTGGCCCGCCAGCGGTGCGGCGGACGTCGGCGAGATCCAGCACGTGGCACGCCCGCGTGTGCGCCCACCCGTCCTCGATCGCGCCGTCGATCGCCCCAGCGGCTCGAGCTTGGTCTCGGCGCTCACGCGCGCTCTGACCGGGCCGAAAAGCCCGGGCGCTGCCTTACCCGGTGCAAAAGTCAACTCGCCCGCCATCTCCTTCAACGCCTCCGACAGCCGGTCGTTCTCCGCGCGCAGCAGCTCGAGCTCGACGTCCTGCATCGACGCCGCCCGACCGGGCTTCGCTGAGGTGAACGCCGCGAGTGTGGCGTCCTTCGCGAGCGCGCGCAACCGGATGATCACGCTCACGTCGACCCCGTACTTCCGGGCCGCGTCGGCCTGCGAGATCTCCTGCGAGGTGACCTTCAGAAAGATCTCCCACTTCTCCTGCGGCGAAAGCTGCCTGCGCTTGCGCGGCTTTGCCGTTCTCCATCATTACTTCCTCCTGAATCGATACCCCAGGAGGCTCTCAGGATGAGGTTGAAAAACAGGGACACCTCTATCGCGAGCTCAGACGCAAACCACGCCGGCGGCGCTAAGACGACCGCTTGCCTACGAAAAGCGACAGCCCGACAGGCCCGCCGTTTGCTGGATCTCGGCTAGCACCCGCGGGAAAGCGGGCCCCGCTCGACGGCCGCGATCGCTACGTCGGGAGCGAGTGGCGACGTTCGTGATGCCCCTCCTTCCGGACTGATTTCGGGGCTACGGCCGCCAAGGCCGTGAGACTGCTGGCCAAAGCCGCATGGTCGCGCGCGTCGCCGCGTCGATCGCCTCGCAGTCTGGGCCGTTGAAGACCGACATGCCTGTATCTCCCACCCGAGAGCGGTTGGTCAGAGCGGGCGGCCGAGGCATCGCGTCCCCGA
>JALYZY010000149.1 GCA_030948665.1 Actinomycetota bacterium
GCGGTCGCCCGCGGACCCGGACCTCACAGCGCGCCCCGGGGCCCCGTTGTCCGCCGTCCAGTACACATGAGCCGTGTTCACCATCCGGACCCGCTCGAGCAGCTCCCGCGCCCGGACCGGAACGCTGCATCTGGCCCATGGTGAGGTCCGGACGCCGGCGTTTGTGCCGCTGGCGACAAGGGGAGCGGTGAAAACTCTCGAGCCTCGCGATCTGGAGGCTCTCGGCTACGAGCTGATCCTCGGCAACACGTTCCACCTGTTCCTGTCCCCCGGCCCCGAGCTCGTTGCGCAGTACGGCGGGCTGCATGAGTTCATGCGCTGGAGCGGGCCGATCATCACGGACTCCGGCGGGTTTCAGGTCTTCTCGATGGGCCACGGTGGGGTTGCCGACGAGATCAAGGGTCGTCGCCGCCGCGGCCCCGGGGGCGAGCGCGAAGGAGCGATCCTCGCGATCGAGGAGGAGGGCGTCCGCTTTCGGTCCTACGTCGATGGCGCCGAGCGCTTCATCGGCCCCGAAACATCGATGGCGGTGCAGGCGGCTCTGCGGTCCGACATCGCCCTCGTGTTCGACGAGTGCACGCCATTTCACGTCTCGCGCAACTACACCGCCCGCTCGATGCAGCGGACTCACCGCTGGCTCGAGCGGTGCCTGCGTTGGCACGCGGAGAACGGGCCAGACCGCCAGGTCGTCTATGGGATCGTCCAGGGTGGCGTGGAGCGCGATCTGCGCCAGGAGTCGGTGCAGGCCGTCTCCGCGAGCCGGTCAGACGGAATCGCGATCGGCGGATCGCTTGGGCAGGACAAGGCTCAGATGCACGAAGTGGTCTCGTGGTGCACCGAGGATCTAGAGCTTGCCGCCCCCGATCGCCCCCGCCACCTGCTCGGTATCGGCGACGTCGACGATCTGATTGCGGGCGTAGAGCTGGGCATCGACACGTTCGATTGCGCGCTTCCCACTCGGCTCGCGCGACACGGAGTCGCGCTCGTGCCAGACCCTGACAGCAGGTGGCGGGTCGACCTGGTGAAGAGCATCTGGCGGGGCTCCCGTGAAGTGATCCAGAGCGGATGCTCGTGCCCGGCGTGCGGCCCCGGTTTCTCGCGGGGTTATCTGCACTATCTGGTTCGGGCCGGCGAGCTGACTGCCCTGAGGCTCCTGACCCTTCACAACCTTACGTTCATCAAGACGCTGATGGACGAGTTGCGCGAGGCGGTCGACCGGGACGAGCTGCCCGCCGTCGCCGCGGCCCTCCGTCGCGGTTAGCGAGCGCTACCGACCCGCCGCCCCTGGCGGTTAGCCAGCGCTACCGACCCGCCACCCTTGGCGGTTAGCCGGCCCTACCGACCCGCCACCCCTGGCGGTTAGCCGGCCCTACCGGCCCGCCAACCACTCGGCAGCGCTACTGGGTGTTGCTGCTGATGAAGTTCTGGACCTGATGGATCGCCTGCTGAGCGTCGTGCGCGAGGGTGTTCCGGATCCCCACAACAGTTCGGGTGGTGCTGGCCGAGATCGTCACTGCGACCGCCACCGCGATCGCGATCAGCGCCGCTAGCAGAATCAGCGCCACCAGCCGGCGGAAGGCCCGTCCGGCACCATCGCGGCGCTGAGCTGAGCGCACGGGCGGCTGAGCCCCCCGTGCCGGCCGTTGCGCCGGCCTCGGTGTCTGCGCTCGCCCCTGCCCTGCGCCACCGCGGGCAGGCACCCCAAGCGTGCTCATCTTCGCGGGCGTCCTGGGCGCAATGCGGGTGGCGGCGGTCGGCTCCTCCTGTGAGGCCATGCGCGTGGTCGCCCGGTTGGTTGGTGACTCTGTCAGAACTCCGCCTGGCCGCGGATCGATTCCCCGGGCGCCATTGCGGATCGACTCGGCCATCGCCATCGCATCCGCCGGGCGGCCTTCCGGCTCGATCGCCAGCGCCATCGCCGTTGCCACAGCGAGGGCCCTCGGTACCTGCGGGTTGAGCTCATCGAGCGGGATGGGCGACTCTCGCTGCTGCTTGAGAGTGAGCTCTGAGAGCGAAGTGGCCTCGTACGGGAGGCGACCGGACATCAGCTGGTAGGCGACGACACCCAGCGAATAGATGTCGGCCCGGGGCCCGGCTTCATCGCCGCGAGCCTGCTCCGGAGCGAGATACGCCGCAGTGCCGAGGACAGACCCGACCTGGGTGATGCTCGATTGGTCTGTGGCCCGGGCGATCCCGAAGTCGGCGAGCTTGACGACCTCGGAGTCGGAGACCAGAAGGTTTCCGGGCTTCACGTCGCGGTGAACAACTCCGTTGCGATGAGCGTAATCGAGGCCGCGGCAGGCCTGGGTGATGATGTCCACTGCCTGGTCGACGTCGAGGTGACCACGATCGCGCAGTAGCTCGGCACATGAATAGCCCGGCACGTGCTCCATCACGATGAAGTGCTGATGCGCGAGCTCGTCGAAGCCGAAGTCGAATACCTGCACGATGTTCGGATGAACAAGCCGCGCGGCCGACAGCGCTTCCCGCCGGAAGCGTGAGACGAACGTGGCGTCGTCAGCGAGATGCTCGGCCAGCAGCTTGAGCGCAACATAGCGCTCGAGGCGCTGGTCGAAGGCAAGGTGAACCGTCGACATTCCGCCCACGCCGAGGCGCCCCTCGATTCGGTAGCGCCCGGCGATCAGCGTCGCGTTGGTCATATGCCTCTCATCCGATTTATGGCCCGCCAGTGGTGGTGCCTCCGACCCCCACGCCGCCGCTCCCGGTGGTGTTAGTGGTCGAAGTGCTGGTCCCCGTTGTAGATGTGCTGGTACCCGAGGTGCTCGTGCTCGTGCTGCTGGTGGTGCTGGTCGTGCTCGTGCTCGTGCTGCTGCTTGGGCTGGTGCTCGTGCTTGAGGTGGTGGTGGAGCTGGTCGTCTTCGGCGTCGAGGTTGTGGTGCTGGTCTGGTGGCATTGGGCAATCGCCCGCTGCGCGACAGCCGCTGCATACGTGCTCAGATCACTACGCAGCGCGGAGCTCACGGACTGTACGCCGCCTGCGGCGCTCGTCAGGGCTTGAACGTCGTTCGCGACAGCGCCGCACTGACCGCTCTGAAGGTCGGCAGCCAGGGTCTGGAGCTGGCTCTGGAGCGTGCTCGCCTGGTTGCTTGAGAGCAGGCCGCCGCTGCCGCCACAGGCGGCTATCAGCGAGACCGCAAAACCAGCCCCACAAGCCAGGAGTGCGCGAAGCGCTTGGCGCATCCGCGTCTGACTTTAGACGCTCGGTCGGCTACCGCCCGGTTGGGGCTCGTGAGGAGCCGATCGGCCCGGCGCGGTTTCACTGCCCGTAGGCGAGCCTGTCGGCAAGCGAGTCGGGGAGTCGAGCGGCCCGGATCGCCGCCGCTGCACCCTCGATGTCGTATTCGGTCCGGCGAAACACCGTGGTCCAATCTTTCAGGTCGAGCTCGAGCCAGGCAGCTCGTGGGTCACCGTCGCGGGGCTGGCCGACGCTCCCCGGGTTCACAAGCCATTCCCCCTCGCTTAGGTCGAGCTCCTCGTCGACCACTCGCGTCTGTCCTGTCGCAGGGGACCCCGGGGGGCGGCAGAACGACAGGGCTACGTGGGAGTGCCCGATCAGGCAGACCCGGTGGTTCTGGACGTCCAGGCACAGCTCCGCTTGCAACGTCGACAGGACGTACTCCCAGACCGGGTCCCGCGGGCTTGCGTGGTAAAGCCCCACGGCCTCGTCCAGGTCCTGAGGCTCGAGCTCGCGAAGGTACTCGAGGCTGTCGGGAGTGATCGTCTCCTGGGTCCATTGGGCGGCAAGCGCGGCGCCCCGGGAGAAGTCCTCGAGCGGGAGCGTGCCGCGGACGCCAAGGTCATGGTTGCCGGCTAGGCACACCGATGCATGACGCCTCGCGAGCTCCACACACGCGTCCGGCTCGGCTCCGTAGCCGACCAGATCTCCGAGGCACCACATCTCCTCGCAGTCAGAGTTCTCGATCGCGTCGAGCACCGCCTCGAACGCGTGCCGGTTGCCATGGATGTCGGAGACGACGGCCAGCCGCATTACAGCCGGTCCCGAGCTGAAGCTCCCATGTCTAGAGTTTCCTACGTGAAGCTGAACTCATGTCGCCACGTGGCTGGTACGCTGACGCTCGCGTTCGCCGCGGCCGAGCTCGGCGTTCATATCCTCAGACCCCGCGAGCGCCCGATTGCGCCCGCTCGCATAGATCTCGAGCAATACTTCAGCGAATTGGAGATCGCGCGGGGTGCACGCTTCGCGCGGCCACAGCTGGCGCTTGGACTCGCCCGGGGGGCGATCGAGCTGGGTGTGCTGAGCGTGGCGACGGCGACGGCCGGGCGCCTGCCGCGGTCAGTGGCCAAGCGCCCGATGCTGGGCGGCGCGCTGGCCGCCGCGGCACTGTCGAGCGCGACCACGGTGGCCCCGGTGCCGCTGGCGGCGCTGAGCCGGCGGCGCGCGATCGCCGTCGGTCTCGTCACTCAGTCCTGGCGTGGCTGGGCGATCGATTTGGTGAAGGCGAATGCGATCGGGACCGGCTTGGCGGCTGCGGGAGGCGGATTGGTCGTTCCGGTGACCCGGCGCTACCCACGCGGCTGGTGGGCGCCGGCGGGCGGCGGCTCGGTCGTAGTCGGCGCGCTGTTCGCGGCGCTCGCGCCGGTGGTACTCGCGCCGATCTTCAACGACTTCACCCCGCTGCCCGAGGGCGAGACGCGCAGCGACGTGCTCGAGCTGGCGGAGGCCGCGGGTGTGAAGGTGGGGGAGGTCTACTCGGTCGACGCCAGCCGCAGGACCACGGCAGCCAACGCCTACGTCACCGGCCTCGGGCCGACCAAGCGAGTCGTCCTGTTCGACACGCTGCTGAGCCGCTACAGCCGGGACGAGGTCCGAGTCGTCGTCGCCCATGAGCTGGCGCATGTCCGGTATCGAGACGTGCTGAGAGGCGTGGCCTACGCGGCCATCATCGCGGGCCCGGCGTCGCTCGCGGTCCAGCGGCTGAGCTGGGCGCTGAGCGGGGAACGGGGCACGGCGGGGTCGGTCGCGCCGCTCGCGCTGGCTGCAGCGCTGATCGGCGGTCCGACGGGGATGATCGGAAATCGCCTGTCGCGTGCGATCGAGCGACGTGCGGATCACTACTCGCTCGAGCTCTCCAACGCTCCCGAGGCGTTCATCTCATTCGAGCGCCGAATTGCCGTGCAGAATGTTGCCGACCTCCGTCCCCCGGCGGCGGTGACAGCGCTGCTCGCAACCCACCCCCCGACCGCCGAGCGGATCGGGGCGGCGGTGGCGTGGTCTCGTCGGGAGGGGGACAGCGCTGCGTCCACCAACGGCACCGGCCGGCGCGGCGCGGCGGCCGGTACGTCACTCGGTTGAGTCGCCGTACTCCTTCGTGCCGCCGTACTCAGGGAGGTTCTTGATGCCCTCCCTGGTCTGCCACTTCGAGTAGTTGTCCTGCATCGCGTCGATCAGCTCGCGCATGAACTTCGGAGAGAGGTTGAGCCGCGAGACGACGACCCCGGGGATCTCCTCCTCCTCGACCTCGTGGTCGACGCGCGCGAATGTGATCGTGAACTCGTAATCGGAGTGGCTGACGTTGGCGAAGTTCGCGTATACGCCACCCATGATCTCCGGTGAAAACTGGATGTTTATGTGCCGCTCGGGCCGGTTGGGGTCGCTCATTGATGCCTAGTATCTCACCGTGCGGGTGATCGTCGTCGCCGTGGGCCGGCTGCGTGACCCGTTCGCCGATGATGTGGCGCACTACCGGAAGCTGCTGGCGGGTTATGCGCGACTGGAGCTGGTGGAAGTCCGCGACGACGCGCAGGTCCCCGGAAGGCTCCCCCACCGGGGGTTTGTGTCGCTTCTGGACCGGACGGGTCAGCAGCTCGACTCGGTCGCGTTCAGCCGCTTTCTCGAGGACCGCCGCCGCGAGGGGCGCGACCTGTGCTTCGTGGTCGGCGGACCATTCGGGCTTGAACTAGATCGCGCGGACCACCGGCTGTCGCTCGGGAGCATGACCTTCCCTCACCAGCTGGCCAGAGTCGTCCTGCTCGAGCAGCTGTACCGCGCCCACCGGATCCTTGCCCGCGAGCCTTACCACTACTGACTAACCTCACTCGCCGGATGCTCGACCGCGATTCGCAGTCCCCCTTTCATGCGCTGATCCGGGCCGTTGATCAGACCGCAGCCGCGGTTCGTGGGCGTGATGGCGCAGGCTCTGCGCAGCTCCGACTGGAGCGTCCCAAGCACGAGAACCAGGGCGACTACTCGACGAATGCCGCGATGCTGCTGGCTCCCGCCTTGAGCCAGCCCCCGCGCGAGATCGCAGAGCGGCTCGGCGCGGCGCTGGTAGACCAGCTGGGAGATGACCTCACGCGAGCAGAGGTGGCCGGCCCGGGATTCCTGAACCTGGTGATGTCCGACGCCTGGCACCGGAAAGCGCTCGCGTCGATCCTCCAAGCCGGTGAGCAGTTCGGCAGGGCCGGGGCGCAGCGGCCGGAGCGGATCCTTGTCGAGTTTGTCTCCGCCAACCCGACGGGACCTCTGGCGGCCTCGAGCGGTGGGCGTGGGGGCGCCTACGGCGACGCGCTGGCCCGGATCCTCGAGCATCACGGGCACGCCGTCTCCACGGAGTACTACTTCAACGACGCCGGTGGCCAGATCAGGCTGCTCGGGGAATCGGTGAGCGCCCGCGCACGTGGGGAGGAGGTGCCCGAGGGCGGTTACCAGGGCGAGTACGTCGTCGAGTTGGCGAAGCAGATACCGGGCGCGGCGGATCGCGACGTGGACGAGCTGGCCCAAGCCGCTGTGGAGGTGCTGCTGAGGTCGATCAAGACGTCGCTCGAGCGGTTCGGGGTTCATTTCGACCGCTTCTTCAGCGAGCGGACGCTGCACGAAGGCGACCCGAGCCCGCTGAAGCGCGCACTTGGGTTGCTCGAGGAGTCCGGCCACGTGTACCGCTCCGATGGCGCGCTATGGCTCCGGACCACCAGCTTCGGGGACACCAAGGATCGGGTGGTGGTGCGCTCGAACGGCAACCCCACCTACCTCGCGGCCGATATCGCCTACCTCCAGGACAAGCGCGATCGCGGATTCGAACGGCAGCTGACGATCGTCGGCGCTGACCACCACGCCTACGTTGCCACGCTGAGAGCGGCGATGGCGGCGCTCGGAGGGGACCCCGAGACGGTGGAGGTGCCATTGATCCAATGGGTCCACCTGGTGGAGGGAAAAGAGCGCGTCGGGATGTCCAAACGGCGTGGCGACTTCGTCACGCTCGACGAGCTACTCGACGAGATCCGCGTCGACGCGACGCGATTCTTCATGCTCCAGCGCTCGCACGACCGCACGCTCGAGCTCGACCTGGAGCTCGCCCGCAAGCAGTCCAACGAGAACCCGGTCTACTACGTGCAGTACGCCCATGCGCGGATCGCATCGATGCTGGGACGCCTGAGCGAGGAGCGGATCGAGCGCGCGCTGGCCGCAGTCGACGACGGGCAGCAACCCGCGCTCCACGCCTCCGAGCGCCGTCTGATCAAGAAGCTTGCGGACTTCCCCTGGGAGGTCAGCGAGGCGGCTGAGCGCCGCGGCCCGCACCGGATCGCGGCCTATGCCCTCGAGCTCGCCCAGGACTTCACCGCGTTCTACCGCGACTGCAAGGTGGTCGGGGCCACGCCCGAGGCGTTGGAGTCCTTCAGGATCGGGTTGTCTGTCGCTGCGCAGCGAGTGATCGCGACCTCGCTCGGGCTGCTTGGCGTCAGCGCGCCGAGCTCCATGTAGACAGCGCCCGATCACGCGTCGTATCGGGCCAGATCCTCCTCGAGACGTCGAGCGTCGGCGGAGTCGAGGCGCGGGGCCGCCGGGAGCGCCAGCTCTCGCGCCCGCCTTCGCCAGCGGGGCAGCCAGACAGCGAGGATCGCGAGGCCTAACAGCAGTACCGCCGGCGGCAGCACATAGACCGTCAGGTTGAATCCGCTCGCGGGGGGCTTTCCCAGAACCGCCGGACCGTATTGACCGACAAGCGCTTGGATGATCTGACTTTTCGTCTCGCCCTGTGCGATCAGTGTCTGGACGAAGGCGCGCTCACGGATCGCCTGGGGCGACTGGGCGAGCGCCAGCGGCTCCCGGCAGGAGACGCACATGACATCGTTCTCGATGTCGGCGAGCGAAGTGCGCGGGGTTGCGGCCGCAGCGATAGCGGGGGCGATCGCCAGCGCAGCGAGGAGAATGGCCAGAATCGCCGTCGCTCGCCGGCGGGTCACGAGCGGCGTGTGAGGATCGACGGCAATGTCTGCGCCAGCCACTGGTTACTGACGACGTAGCGGCGCACCGCCGCGATCTTGCCGGCACGGTCGATCACGAACGTCTCCGGCACGCCGGTGGTCCCGAATGACCGTACGAAGTTTCCATCGACGTCGCGGAGCACCGGGTAGGTGAGGTGATACTCGCGGACGAACCGCTGTGAGTCGCTCGAGTTGTCCAGATACGTGACGCCGACGATCGTGGCGTGGTCGCGCGCGAGGGCGCGCTGCTCGCGCTCGAGGATCGGCGCTTCCGCGGCGCAGGGACCACACCACGACGCGAACACGTTCAGCACCACCACCTGCCCGCGAAAGTGCGCAAGCTTCTCCAGGCGCGAGGAGCCAAGCACCGGAAGGGCTGTCGCCGCGTTCGGGACGGCGGGATGAAGCCCGTGCTGAACGGCAGCGTCGATCGATGTATTCGCTCCCTGGTTGCTGACGCCAAATGCCAGCAGCGCAAGCAGCGCGGCAGCGGCAAGCACCACGACCCCGGGGATCACGAACCGACGCATCTGCGCAAAAGCGTAGTGCCCATGCCCTGCCGGGCTGGGCAGCCTCGTCGTCGGCGTCCTGGTGCTGCTGTCTGGTGGAGCGCTGCAGTTCGGCGGCTTCAGGCCGTGGTGAGGGTGCGGTCGCCCTCCCTCGAAGCACCGGCCGGCTTCGAGGCCGCGGGAGCGCCCTCGCGCCTTCGGCCAGCGGGGACAGAGGGTCCCGGTCCTGATTGGACCGCGCCCAGGACGGTCGGCGCCTAGAATCGCCCGCAGCGCGGACGTCAGTGGGTAGAGCGTCGGCTTCACGGACCAACGTGCGCGACAATCGAATAGACGCGGTGGTAGCTCAGTTGGTAGAGCGCGAGCTTCCCAAGCTCGAGGTCGCGGGTTCGAGGCCCGTCCGCCGCTTGAGGTGGGGGGTGACCCCGGGAGGCTCAGCCCGTGCCCCCGCGCCTGGCGGGAGCGCCCGCGGCGCGATCACCCATGGTCTTGGCGTCCTGCGTCCAATTGCGAAAGCGCGTCCAGATGTCGCCGAGGGCGATCTGGTCGGTGGTGGTCAGGCGGTCGAGGAAGAAGCGCCGGATGCCCTCGTGGTGGGTGACCCGGGCCGCTTGGATCTTTTTCAGGCCGGCGTCGGTGAGCCGCGCGTACAAGCCGCGGCCGTCGGAGAGGGCCGCGGAACGGGTTACATAGCCGAGCGCGGCAAGCCGGTCGACCAGCCGCGTGCATCCGCTGCGGCTGAGCAGAACTCTTTCGGCGATATCGGACATGCGCAGGCGATGCTCGGGCGCGTCGGCGAGGAACATCAGGACCTCGTAGGCGGAGACCGAGACTCCGTGCTCGGCGCGCATCTGGGCGTCGAGCTGCTGCGTGACCCGGGCGTGGGCTTCAAGCATGCCGCGCCAGGCGGCGAGCTCGTGCACACCCAGAGAGGTGGTGGGGGGCGACTCGGTGGTCGACATGGCTCGGGGGTTGGTGGGAGACAGTGGCCGGCCGGCACCCGTGTGGCGCCGGCCGATCGGTCGTGGTGGCTTAGGCGGACTGCTTGACGGCGGAGATGTCGAGCGCGAGCTGGACCTTGTCGGCGACGAGCATGTTGCCGCTGCCCAGCGCCTGATTGAACTTCATCCCATAGTCGGCGCGGGAGAGCTGACCAGTGATCTCCAGGCCTACGCGTTCGTTGCCCCACGGGTCGATGTCGGTGCCCTGAACTTCGGCGTGCAGGACGATCTCGTTGGTCACACCATGAATCGTCAAGTTGCCGGTGATGCGGAACTCCTCGTCGTCGAGGGCGTCGATCTCGGTCGACTCGAAGCGCAACTCCGGGAATTGGGCGCCGTCGAAGAAATCGGGCGAGCGCAGGTGCTCGTCGCGCTGGGGCTGGTTGGTGTCTACCGACTGGACCTGCACGGTGCCGTATGCCTTGGCGGCGAGGAGGTCGTCGCCGATCTCGAGGGTGCCCTCAAACTCGGTGAACTCGCCGCGAACCGTGGCGATGCCCATGTGCTTGACCGCGAAGCCGACCTTCGAGTGCGCATGGTCGACGGTCCAGGTGCCGGTCGGGATAAGGGTGGCGGTGGTTGTGCTCATGATCTATTCCTTCGTTCTGGGGCGGTCGAAGCCCTAAGTTCATTGTGTGCTCAATCATAGCAGACGATGGTTGTAGTTGCAACAACTCGGAGGATTCGGCTCTTTGATCCGCCCCGGAAATGAAGCCCCACTACTGTACGGTGCAGCCCGAGACTAGTTGCTGCAGCAACCGCATCTGATATGCTTGTGTCCGCAAGTATTCCCGGCCGATGGCTCGGCTGCGCTCTGTGAGGAGAACCATGAAGCTCGATGGAATGCACCACATCACGATGATCACCGGCGATGCAGAGAAGAACGTGACCTTCTATGCCGACCTGTTAGGCCTGCGACTGGTCAAGAAGACGGTCAACTTTGACGCTCCCGAGGTCTACCACCTGTACTTCGGCGACGAGCAGGGGTCACCGGGGTCGATCCTGACCTGGTTTGAGTTCGCGGGGGCGCGGCGCGGCCGGGCCGGTGCGGGTGAGATCCACACGATCCAGCTCGGCGTCCCCTCGGAGTCGTCCCTTGAGTTCTGGGCCGATCGGCTCGCCGCTAAGGACTATGAAAGCCAGCGGGAACGCGGTTCCCTCAACCTCGAGGACTACGACGGGCTGCGCTTTGAGCTGGTGGTCGCCGACAGCGACAATCCGCCGCTGCGCGCCAACCATCCCGAGGTGGCCGCCGAGCACGCCATCCTCGGCGTTGAGGGCGCCCGGGCCTATATCCCGCGGGGCCTCGAGGCCGACCGCGAGCTGTTGACGGAGACGCTCGGGTTCACCGAACTCGAGGACGGCGAGTACCGCCTCGATGGTGATCAGCGGCACTTCCATTGGGGCTATGACGTCGCGACGGGGCGCGGAATCCCGGGGGCCGGGACGGTGCACCACATCGCCTGGCATTCGCATGACGAGGACCATGTGCATTGGCAGCAGCGTGTCGCCGACGCGGGCATGCATCCAACTCCGGTGATCGACCGCGACTACTTCTACTCCGTCTATTTCCGCCAGCCGCAGGACATCCTGTTCGAGCTCGCCACGACCTCGCCAGGCTTCGCCATCGACGAGGATCCGGCTCATCTCGGTGAGGAGCTGCGCCTTCCGGCCCAGCACGAGCATTTGCGAGCCCAGCTGGAGCGCTGCCTGACCCCGCTCATCAATCCGCGCGCCGCGGCGCGCCAGGAGGCCTAGACATGAGCCTTAGCTATCGCGAGCGGCTGTCAGAGGGAGACCCTGCCGGCCTGCTCATCCTCCACCACGGACGGGGCGCCGACGAGCACGACCTGCTCGGCCTCGCCGACGTCCTGGACCCCCAGCGACGGTTGCGCGTCGTGACTCCACGGGCGCCCCTGACCATCCCCGGATGGTCCGGCAATCACTGGTATGTCGTACCAAAGGTGGGCTATCCCGACCCCCAGACGTTCCACGCCGCTTACAACCAGCTCGCCGCGTTCCACGATGAGCTGTGGGAGCGCACCGGCATCGCGTCCGACCGGACGGTGCTGGGTGGCTTCTCGATGGGCTCGGTGATGAGCTACGCGCTCGGCCTGGCCGGCGAGCGACCTGTCCCCGCGGGGATCCTCGCCTTCTCCGGATTTATCCCCACCGTCGAGGGCTGGGAGCCCGACCTCGGCTCGCGTCCACGACTGCCTGTCTTCATCGCCCATGGACGGCGGGACCCGATCATGGACGTCAGCTTCGCCCGACGCGCCCGCGAGCTGCTTGAAGGCGGCGGTCTGCCGGTGAGCTACCACGAGTCAGACGCGGCTCATCAGATCGACCCGCAGCACATTCCCCAGGCGACCCAGTGGCTGGCCGCGGCCACGGGTCGCAGCCACCCGGCGGCCACTACTTCAACTCCGAAAGGACGCTGACTCCCGTGCGCAAGATCCAGACCCAGGGCGTTCACCACATCACGCTTGTGGGCGCCGACCGCCAGACATCGATTGACTTCTGGGATGGCGTGCTCGGCATGCCGTTCGTGTTCGAGCAGCCCAACCTCGACAACGCCGGCGAGAGCCACCTGTACTTCGATCCCGGTGATGGCCGCCTGATCACGGTATTCACCAACGAGGACCGCATGCCCGATCCCGGACGCACCGCGACCGACCCAGGCTGCGTGCACCATCTTGCTTTCGCGCTCTCCCAAGCCACGTTTGCGCAGACCGTCGAACGGCTGGATGAGCGCGAGGTCAGGCACAGCGGCGTCAAGGACCGCGGGTTCATGGACTCGATCTACTTCACCGATCCACTCGGTTTGCTGATCGAGCTGGCCTCCTACCGGTTCGAGCCGCCGGCCGGCCACACCCACGCCGACGTTCTGTTGGCCGCCCACCGGATCCGCGTGGAACGGGGCGACTACAACATCGACCGGGTGCATTTGGCTGACGCGATCGAGCAGCTCTCCGAGCGCTCACGCGACTCGCTCTCGGACGACCGATCGCCCAAGGACCCCTACCGTCACGCTGGTCCGCAGGGTGAGACGCCGGATGAGTGACGCCTTCCGCCACGTTGAGTTCGCGCGGACGATCGTGTTCGGCTCTGGAGCGATCGCCGAAAGCACCGATCTGATCGGCGAGGAGTACACCTTGCTGACCACACGGCGCGCCGCCTCAATCGTCCCTACGGTCGTCGAGCGAGCGGCTTGGATGGTCGAAGTGCCCTCCGGGCAGGTTGACGTCGTTGCGGCACAGCTACGCGCGGCAGTGGTGGGGAGGCGCCTCGTCGCCCTCGGCGGCGGGCGGGTGATCGACGTCGCCAAGGCGTTGGCGGCGGCCGACCCGCCGCGCGAGGTGGTGGCGATCCCGACCTCCGTCTCGGGCGCCGAGATGACCCGGGTGCACCGCCACGCGCAGGGTGTCGCGCAGAACACGCCGCGAGCGCGACCGGTCGTAGTCATCAACGACCCCGCCTTGAGTGCTTCCCAACCAGCCGATGCCCTGGCCGCCAGCACGTCCAACGCCCTCGGCCACGCGATGACGGCGCTGTTCAGCGACCGCGCGACACCAATCGCGCGCTCGGTAGCCCGCGAGGCGATTCAGCGGCTCGCGAGCGGGTGGTCGGGCACCCAGCCGGAACGCGCTGACATCGCGCTCGGCGCGCTGCTCGCGGGCTGGGCCGTCGATCACACCGGCCTCGGTCCCCATCACGCGCTGGCTCAGAGCGCCGTGCGCACCGCCGCTCTTGCGCACGCGCAGACGAACGCCGCGCTGCTGCCCGCCACCGTCCGAGCGATCCGCTCCCGTCAACCGACCGAGCTCGAGCGGCTCGACGCGAGCCTCGGCTTCTCGATGGTGGCGGTAGCCGAGCGGTTGCGGGAGCTTGCCCGAGCGGGCCTCGGAGCGCTCGCGAGTGACGAGGAGTTGCTCAGCCGCACCGTGGAGGCGGCGGCGAACCGGCCCGAGCTGGACAGGATCCCGCCGGCTCCGGACCGCGCCGAGATACGTGAGATCTACCGGGCGAGCGCAGGGGTCTGATCGCGTCATCGCAGGCCGAGCCGTCCTTCGACTGAGCGCGATGGCCGCTGTCGATCGACAGCCGTGTGGGTCTGGCGGTCAAGCGACGCTGTCGGGTCGGATTATGTGACTCCGGTCGCGGTGAACATGCCGCAGGGGCCGCCGGGGCTGCGCTCCCGTCGCTGATCTCGGGCATTCCGGCCATACCGCCTCAACCGCGCTAGACTGCGCGCAGGGTCGAGCGTCCGCTCGGCGAAAGAAGTGCCCGCGTTTCCGCAGTTGTTGCGTCAGCACCCTCCGCGTTTCGCAGTGCACATACCTAGGAGGGCACCAGATGCCAACAGGAACCGTGAAGTGGTTTAGCGATGAGAAGGGGTTCGGATTCATTACCCCCGACGATTCCGGCAAGGATCTGTTCGTACATCACAGCGCGATCCAGGGCAGCGGCTTCAAGTCGCTTGCTGAGGGCGCGAAGGTGAGCTACGACGCCGAGCAGGGCCCGAAGGGCCCCGCAGCCGCGAACGTCCAAGCGCTTTAAACCGCTGGCCTCGACCCGCGAGCGAGAATCATCGGGATTCTCGCTCGCGTCGGTCTGCCAGCCAGAGGGGCCGCTGGCGTACGGATCCGGAGGACGTGGCTCGCACATGGCCATGAGGCTGCTGCTGAGACACGGGACAAGCAGAGATCTGCATGGCTTGCCGGCTACGGCAGCTTTCAATCGCCAGCCTCCGCGTGTGCGCGACGCGATGGCATCCAACTGGCAGGAGGACACGCATGGCATCTAGCGGTAAGAGGAAAACCACCACAGCAAAGCTGAACCGGGAAAGAAAGCTCCGCGAAAAGCGCATCGACAAGCAGGCCAAGAAGGACGCCCGGAAGCTGGCCTCGACAGACCCGCTCGGACAGCCGCACGACTTGCTCTACGGCGAGGATGGCGAGCCAATCCCGGCGGGAGAAGAGCAGGCTCCGCTTGACCCGGCCGTCCAGTCGGGCATCGACGGATAGTCCGCGATCGCCCGCGCGCTCGGGTCAGAGCGCGCCGGGGCCCACATAAGCGTGCCCCCGCAGGCCTGATTTCGCAGGCGCGCTGAACATCGCTTGACTCTCACGTCACGTGATGCCGGACGATTCATCGCATGCGTGAGTACAAGGTCGGCGAGGTGGTGCGGATGGCGAATGTTTCGCCGCGGACGCTCCATCACTACGACGAGATCGGACTGCTGGTGCCGAGCGCCAGAAGCGACGCTGGATACAGGCTGTACTCGGCCCTGGATCTCGAGCGCCTGCGGCAAATCCTGTTCTATCGCGAGCTCGATTTCGCGCTCGATCAGATAGCCGAGATGCTGTCCGCCCCGGACGAGACCGAGGATCACCTGCGCCGCCAGCACCGGCTGCTGCGCGACCGTCGCGCCCGGGCCGACGTGCTCCTCAGGGCAATCGAAAACGAGATGGAGGCAAGAAGAATGGGTATCTCGCTGACCCCAGAAGAGCAGCTCGAGGTGTTCGGAGACGAGCCGGTCGGTGACTACGCGAAACAGGCGGAGAAGCGCTGGGGTGAAACCGATTCCTGGAGAGAGTCCCAGCGGCGCACAGCTGCATATACGAAGGATGACTGGATCGCAATCAAGCGCGAGGGCGCCGATAACTCCACTGCGTTCGCAGACGCACTGAAGGCCGGAGCTCCAGCTACGAGCGAGCCTGCGATGGATGCGGCCGAGGCGCACCGGCAGTACATCTCGCGCTGGTTCTATGAGTGCGGCTCCGAGCATCATTGCGGTCTCGCTGAGCTCTACTTGTCAGACCCGCGTTTCCGGAAGAACTACGAGGAGGTCGCGCCGGGGCTGGCGCACTACGTCCACGACGCGATCATCGCCAACTCAGAGCGATAGACCACGTTAATAACCGATACACCCGCCCTCAACCTCGAACGATGGCGATGCGGTAGGCCCATACGCCACCAAATCGCCAAAGTTCGCAGCTCCACCGCATGTCGCCCGGCGCGCTCGGGCATCCCGCCCAGTGTCGCGACGGACGAATGAGTGACGGGGCGCCACCCGTCACCG
>JALYZY010000171.1 GCA_030948665.1 Actinomycetota bacterium
GCAGTCGGTGGTTCAACCTGTTGTGGTTGCTGCCGCTCGGCTTCTTGGGGTTGATCGCCGCGATTGCCGTCGCCAAGGGTCTGCGCGGTGAACCGTCGGTGCGGCAGTTCATAGCCCAGCATCCGGGGACGATCGCGTCGTCGCATTCGGACGCGACGAGGGGCTTTCCCGTCTGGGCGCGGTGGGAGCACTTCTTCAACGCGTTCTTTCTGATCTTCATCCTGCGCTCTGGCCTCCAGATCCTCTCCGACCACCCGCGGCTTTACTGGACGCGGCACTCCACGCCCGGCCGGGACTGGTTCCGGATCCAGAAGCCGGTGCCGACCGACCCGCTCTGGACGGCCAAGCAGGACTCGATCAGCCTCCCGGGACAGGTCGGTCTTCCGGGGCTTCGCCACTCGATCGGCCTGGCCCGCTGGTGGCAGCTCAGCGTCGACGCGCTCTGGCTGCTCAACGGCGTGGTGTTCTACGTCCTGCTGTTCGCGACCGGCCGCTGGGAGCGCCTCGTGCCCGCGAGCTGGGACGTGTTTCCCAGCGCGCTGTCGGTGCTCGTGCAGTACCTCTCGCTGGACTGGCCGACGGAGAACGCCTGGCTGGCCTACAACGGCCTGCAGCTGATCGCCTACTTCGTCACCGTCTTCGTCGCCGCTCCGCTCGCCCTGGTGACCGGCCTTGGCATGTCGCCGGCGCTGTCGACGCGCTTCAGGGCGGTCAGCCGGATCTTCAGCATCCAGACCGCGCGGTCGGTGCACTTCCTCGTGCTCGCCTGGTTCTTGGTGTTCATCGTGCTGCATGTGTTCTTCGTGTTCACCACCGGTCTGCTGGCCAACCTCGACCTCGGCTACGCCGGACGCGACGGGCAAGGCTGGCTCGGCTTCTGGATCTTCGCCGCTTCGATGGTGGTCGTAGTCGTCGGATGGGTCGCGGCGACGCCCTTCACGATCCGTCATCCCCGGGCCGTGCAGCGCGCCGGCCAGGCGATCGTCGGGCCCCTGCAGCACCTCTTCGAGCACGTCGACCCCAAGCCGGGGCAGTACGGCGAGAAGGACATCTCGCCGTACTTCTGGCACAACGGACAGTACCCCGACTCCGACGAGTACAAAGCACTGTTCGACGGCAACTTCGCGGACTACCGGTTGCGGATCGATGGGCTCGTCGCCAACCCCGTCGATCTCGACCTGGCGCAACTGCGGGCGTTACCCCACCACGAACAGATCACCCAACACTTCTGCATCCAGGGCTGGTCGGGCGTCGCGAAATGGGGCGGGGTCTCGATGCAGACGATCGTCGACCTCGTCAAGCCCCAGCCCGAGGCGAAGTGGGTCGTCTTCTACTCCCTCGGCGAAGGAGCGGACAAGGGCATCTACTACGACGCTCATCCAATCCAACACATGAGCCACCACCTGACGATGCTCGCCTACGACATGAACGACGCGCCCCTCCCGTTCGGTCATGGCGCGCCGCTACGGCTCCGCAACGAGATCGAGCTTGGCTTCAAACAGGTCAAGTGGATCAAAGGGATCGAGTTCGTCGCCGATTACTCAGAGATCGGTAGCGGCTACGGCGGCTACAACCAAGACCACGAATTCTTCGGCTACCGACAATCCATCTAGGCCCCCACCTATCACGCGAGAACGCAACGGCCACCGCAACCGGTGCGTGATCCATCCGGACTCCGTAGTCCGGGTGATAGATCTCACGAACTCCGGGTGAGGGCAGTTCCGTCCCAGTCTCCGTCGAGGTCAGGGCGGTTCACGGGTCCGTAGAGGACGTTGAGTGTCCGGCCGCGACGGGCGAGGAGCTGGTGGTTGCCGCCGAACGTCGTGACGCTTCCGCCGAACGGAGCGCTCACGCCACTGCGCGGATCAGGGGCTCAGCATCCGACTCCAAAGCAATTGTCCGGCGTGTTATCGGCAATGGTGCTCGCGTTCAGCGTGACCGCCGTAGCGCTGAAGAGCCCGCCGCCTTGAAGCCTGATCGCGGAGCTCCCGCGCAGAACGTTGTGGGTGACGGCGGTGCGCTCGATCGTTAGGCGCACCGGCGGGCCGGCGGGGAATGAGCCGTTCCAGATTCCTGCGCCTTGGGCTAGGCCCGTTGGCGCTTTCGCGACCCCGGTGTTATCAGCGATGTGATTGCCGCTGAGCTCGAGCGCGGCGAGGTTCGTTATACCGGCACCGAGTATCCGTGCCGAGCCTGAGGTGCTGGTGGCGGTGACATTGTTGCCGCTGATCGTGCTGTTGCTGATCCGCGAAGCGGCCGACTCCGAGTAAAACGCAGACAGCACGGCACCACTTGCGATCGCCGCACCGGACGGGCTACTGACCGTCGTTTCGTTGGCGAGCACCCGGGTGTGGCTGACCGTCGCAGGACCGTCGAACTCGAGCGCGCCTCCGACAGAGAAGCCGCAGCAAGAGAAGACATCAGCAGATGTGCCCACCCGTGCGGTCAGTTCATTGCTGGTGATGCTGCTGTTCGTCAGCACGAGCGAGCTGTCGCCACAGTCGCAAAGCGCTGCGTCGAAGGCCTCCGGCTCTCCCCGGAGATCCGTAACCGAAACACTGTTGTGATCGATCGTGGTGTTCTCGATAGTCAGCGATCCGCCGTTACCCACGTGGATCCCGCCCGAGTTGGCGGCGATCGCGAGCGTAGCGTCCCGGCTGATGAAGTACGGGAACGAGCTCGACAAGCTGGCACGGTTGCCGCTGATATCGCTGTTGGTGATCGCGACCCTCTCGCCGTCTCCAGCGAAGATCGCACCACCTTCTGCGAAGCGGCCATTTGGATCGCTAACGCTCGCGATGTTCCGCTCGAGGACAGAACTCCGGACAGCCAACGAGCCACCAGCCAAGTTGAAGATCCCGCCGCCGTCGGAGTCGCTTGCGATCGGCCCGATCGCACGGTTGTCACTCACCGTCGTATGGACCAGCGTCAGGTCCCCTCCGTTATAGATTCCCCCACCGAATGCGCCGGCAAATGGACAGTGCCTACCGCCCGGGCAAGGTGGGCCGACGGGCTCGGAGGAGACGGGTGACGCGCGATTATTAGTGATCACGCTATCGCTGATCGTCAACGTCCCGCCCGTGCGAAAATCGGCCGCTGGAAGGACGCTGATGCCCCCGCCCGCCGCGATATTGCTCGCCGAGGGGCTGGAGCTCGTAAACCCACCGGTGATGGTGACGCCCTCGATCGAGACCGTCGGTTCACGGTGAGCGAGGAACACGCCCACCGTTATCACGGGCCCGCCGCCGCGGATCACAGTCGCTCGCGGGCCGTCGCCGACGACGCTCAGATTCTTGTCGATCGTGAAACCGCCGCGATACTCGCCAGCCGCGATCCTGATCCTGTCACCCGAGTTCGCAGCGAGAATCGCCGGCGCGATCTCACTAAACGCGCACCCCTTCGGGCACACCGTCAGCGTCGTCGCGGACGCCGAACCGGCCATCACCATCGCCGCGGCCAGAACCGCTACTGCCACGACGGCCCGCAGCGCGCAGCGCCCGCTCGCCAGAAAACGCTTCATCAGCTGTCTCCTTTCCCGCCCCGGAATCGAACACCGCGATGATACCCCTCCGCGGTGCTCCAGATGCAGCCAAAGAACAACACCACAGCGGGACCGAGCGAGCCTCTCCGAAACACAGGCCGCGGCGCCTAGGCACTGCAAGACGCTCACGGCTCTAGTAGGGCTCGTGACACACCAGCACGCAGCGCGTGAAGACAGAAATAGGGCGGCAATGTCTAGACGGAGCGCCGGTCCGGACGAGAAGCGGGCGTCCGCGCAACCGCACGGCCCGGGGCTGCATCCGCCTGGGATGCGGAAGCGCCAGCTGCTGTCGCTCCGGACAGAACCACAAGCCGCCCGACCGCCGATCGCTCGCTTCCGCTCCCACAAACCACCGGGGCGTGAGCCGGCTTGCTTGAGGCCTAGACCGGACTGCTGCTTGCCGCAAGCCGTACGCTGAAGCGGGAGCGACGCGGCCGTGCCTGCGTCGGCGAGGAAGCGGCGGTGACCTTGCATTCATGCGGACCCAGCGGTGTGGCGGTGGAGGACTAGACCTAACGGCCTCCTCCCGACATACGGGACTGCGTGCGCCGGTTTCTGATCGGGGCAGGAACGCGGCGGGGGTGGGTGAGGTGACAATGGGAGGATGACGACGATCGTCCCGCCCGGTGATGAGGTCCCGACGGGCGGTTTCACGCGGCGTCGCGCTGAGATCCTCTGCGTGACGGGTATCGCGGTCAAGACAGTGTTCGCCCTCGCGCTCCTGCCCCTCGCGCCCTCCCTGCTCGGCACCCATCCTGTGCTCCTCGAGGCGTTGCGCGGATCGACATCCGCGATGGCCGCCGGCGGCGCGTTTGCCCGAGTGGGCGAGGCATCGCTCGTCCTCGCCGTCCTCGCTCCGCTTCCGACGCTGCTCTTCGTCACGCCGTTCTTCTGGTGGGCGGGGCGGTTATGGGGTCCGAAGGCGGCCGCCACGCTCGCTGGTGGCAGCCCCAGGGCGGGCCGGTGGGCGCAGCGCTCCGGCGCGCACCTGGAACGCTTCGGCGGCCTCGGGGTCGCGTTGGCCCCATACCTCCCGGTTCCATCGGCGTTTATCTACGCCGCTGCGGGCTGGACAGGGATGAGCCTCCGCCGTTTCATGATTTTTGACCTCCTCGGAATGCTCTCGTGGATCGGTCTGATTGTCGGACTCGGTTACGCGGTCGGACATCCCGCCGTCCAGGTCGCCAAGGCAATCTCCCACTATGGATTACTCGCCACGATCGCCCTTGTCGCGATCGCCGTGGTCATCGCAGTGCTGCGCGCGCGTCGGGCCGCGTCCCGGGCGACAAGGCCCGCGAAACCGTAGGCGACCAGGGCGAAATCTCGATCAGAA
>JALYZY010000180.1 GCA_030948665.1 Actinomycetota bacterium
GTCGACGATGTGCGAGCCGATCGTGCCCGCTCCGCCCGTGACGAGTATGCGCTGACCGCGCAGGGGACAAGATCTCATGCTGACTCAACGGTCTACCGGCGGGCGATCTTCCACGCCCCCACTCGGCATGCGGGCGCTCCTAGGGCAGCGGCGGCGCGTTTAGCGTCCAGGACTGGACGCCTGCTGCGCGGGACCCGGTGAGCTCGCGGCCGCCGGGGCCGATCAGGCAGTAGTAATGAACGATCCGCCCATCGGGGAGGCGTCCCACGAACTCGGCGATCGCGCCGGCCGGCGGGTGCGGACGCCTTCGCCGGGAGAGGGGAATTGTTGCGGGAGGGCCAGCGCGCGACGGCAGCGGGACCTTCGGCAGTCTGGGCGCGCGCATCGCGAGTACAGGAGCCACGTGTCCGGTCTCGGTATGGAAACTGGCCGGCCGGAAGACGATCGTGGCCATGACCCATGGAGTTCGCGAGCCCGTTCGCGCCGCGGCGCGTGGAGTCGAGCCGCGGGCTACGAGGCGGTCCTCGACGAGCTGCTCCATCATCGTCCTGGTGCGGTCGATGGCCGCTCGCTCGGTGTAGCCGCGTCCGGCGCGCAGGAGATCGCCGAAGCCCGAATCGGCGTAGAAGCCGATCGCGAGCTCGCCCCCGGTGGTGGTGGGCGCCGTCTGACCGGAGGCCACGGTGGCCGCGAAATGCGTCATTCCGCCGGCCGCGGAGATCCGGTCGATGGCACTCGCTCCCGGCACGGCCGAGAGGCCGGAGTATTCGAGCGCGACCGCGCCGATGTCGGCTACGCCGCTTGCCGAAACGGTGATGACTGGGCGTCTCCCTCCGCCCGGTCTCAGCGGCGCCGTCCACACGCTCGTATCGGTGCCGTCGGCGGCCATTCCGCGCAGGAGCTCGGTGAAGTGATCTCCCGAGGAGTCTGAGACTGCGGTGGCACTCGCTCCGGCGCCCCACATCGATGCCATCACGATCAGGCGGTCTCCGGGGCTGACCGGGGACCCGAGCCGCAGGGCCAGGTTCGCGGTGGTATCGGCGTAGGCCGAGGCCTTCTGGACGAAATGGGGCACGGATGCAGAGCTCGGGGTCACTGGGTTCGACCATCGCGACGGACGGCCTGTGCCGATAGCGTTTGAGGCCTTGACCTTGAACCTGTAGGTGGTGCCGGTACGGAGCCCGTTCACGGTCGCGCTGGTGGGAGCGGGCGACCCGGTCACGGTCGTCGGCGGCAGTGCGCGCGAGCCAATGTACGGGGTCACCGTATAGCGAGTGACGGCGCGGCTCGAGCCACTGGGCACCGTCCAACTGACGCGGGCCATGGTCGCACTGAGCGTGGTCGCCCTCGTCGCCTGGGGCGCTGCCGGTGCGTTACCCGACGACGAGGACAGGTTGACGATCGATGCGACCGACGGCACGCCGTTGCCGTTGACGATGAACACCATGTAGTTGCCGGGCGGCGCCGATGCTCCCGACGCGGGAGTCTGTACGGTGAGCGCTCCAGAGCCGGCCGTGAAGCTGAGCGGTACGAAGTGCTGGCTGAAGTCCATCTGGTGCGTGCTGGTGCCCAGGTCGACCAGGTTGACGGACCTGATCGAAGCCGCGTCCGGAGTCGAGATCGTGATATTCGAGTTGTAGGTGGCCGAGCTCGGCGCCGAGGCGATGGTGGGGCGGACGCCCTTGAACAGATACGGCGGCGAATAGAACTGCCCGGAGTACTGGCCGGGTTCGCCGGGCGCTGCGTGCCCGCTGCCTGCCACAAGGACGCGTCCATCCGGTAGCAGCAATGTGCTCGCGTGGTAGCCGCGGGTGGTGGCCATCGAAGCGGCAGTTGTCCACTGCTGAGTGCTCGGATCCCAGATCTCGGCGGCCAGCACGCCCCCGGATACCTCGCCCTGTCCGTTCTGCTGGCCGGTCACGGGCTCGCCGCCGACCGCCAGCACGGTCCCGTCGGCCAGCATCTGCAGGGTGTTGAACGCGCGCGGGTAGGCCATCGGAGCGATCGACTGCCACGCGGGGCTCGGCGCGGTCAAGTCGATCACGGCGGTGTTCGCCTGCGCGGTGCTGGGCTGGCCGAGGCTGGGGGCGCCCCCCGCGTAGAGCACCTTCCCGGGGCGATACATGACCGAGGCCCCGTTGACTACGCCGCTTGCTCCCCCCACCTGCGTCCAGGTCTGGTTGTTCACGTCGAGTTCGAAGGACTTGTCCTCCTGCGGGCCGAGCACGAACACGTTGCCGTTCGGCAGCTGGTACGTGTTCGGATACTCGAGCTCGTGAATCTGCGAGGTCGAGACGTTCGACAGGAGCGTCCATGTGTTCGACGAGGGGTCGTAGACCTCCGGGGTGTCGGCCCAGGTGCCGAAGTCGGTGGACTTACCGCTGATCACCACGTAGCGGCCGTCCGCGAGCTCGGTGAAGCCCGGATACCAGCGCGGGTGGTGCATGTCGGCCACCCGAGTCCAGGACGATGTGCCGGGGTCATAAATATTGGTGTCGACGATCCCGAGGTTGCCCGTCGACAGCTCGCCGTAGCCGCCGACCACCAGGATCCGTCCATCTGGCATCTGCGCCATCGCGGAGCAGAAGATTCCGTCAGGCGAGTTGATCGGATTTGTGAAGGTGAGCGTCGATGGATCGAACTCCTGGGTCGGCGCCGGCTGCTGCCATGCGTCCCAGACCAGCACCTTCCCGTTGTCCATCAGCGTCGTGTGGACCGCGACGAGCGGCCAGTTCATCAAGCTGGACCACTGTCCGCCGGGCTGCTGTCCCGGCGTCGTTGCAGTTGACGGGGCCGAGGGCTGTCCGGTGCCATTTGTGTTGGTGGCGGCGACGGTGAACGTGTAGCTGGTGCCGTTGGTCAGGCCGCTGATGGTGGCCGAGCTGGCCGACGCGCCCACCGAGGTCGGGGTCTGCGCGCTCGAGCCGATATACGGCGTGATCGTGTAGCCGGTGATCGGGCTGCCGCCGTTCCAGGGCGCGGTCCAGCTTACCGTGGCGCTTCCGTAGCCAGGCAGTGCGGACACGTTGGAAGGCTTACCAGGGGGGGAGTTCGTGGAGGACGTGGCGAACAGGACGTCGACCCAGTAGTTGGTCGCGTTGTAGCTGCCCGAGGGGAAGCTGCTGGTGCCGCTATAGGCGTACACGCCGTTGGCACTGGTGCCGTTGGCCACGGCGTGAAGCGGAGCGTTGTCGACGCTTGCGGTGAGGCCTGCGGACGTGGCCGAGTAGTGGCCGTTCGGGGCCAGGTAGCCGGCGACGTAGGTGGTGCCGGCAGTGATCGCGACCGGGGTCGAGAAGGTGACCGTCTGCCAGCCGGAGGCGGTCTCGTTGGTGAATGTCGCCTGAGCGAGCAGCTGTCCCCCGGTGGTCCAGAGACCGCCGATGTGGGTGCCTGTGTTGGCCGATGCCTTATAGAAGCGAATCCCTGTGACCGAGCCGTTTACATCGGCCGTGAACTTCACGCCCAGCTCGATCGGCGAGGTGTCACCGGAGTCCACTGTCTGCGGGGTGCCGGAGAAGTCGAACACTGTGAAGTTAGGGGTGATCGCGAGCGAGGGAGCGGACTCTGGGCTGGTCCCGGCGCTGTTGGTGGCCTTGACCGTGAACGTGTAGCTGGTGCCGTTAGTCAGTCCGGTGACTGTCGTCGAGGTCGCGGAGCCGCCCGAGACGTGGGTGGCCGTCTGGGCGCTCGAGCCGATGTAGGGGGTGATCGTGTAGCCGGTGATCTGGCTGCCGCCGTTGCTGCTCGGGGCGCTCCAGCCCACCAGCGCCTGGTTCGTCGCGGGGCTGGCGCTCACGCCCTGCGGTGCCGTTGGCGCAGCCGCGGGAGTCGGGGTCACGGCGTTCGACGGCGTCGACGCCGGCCCTGAGCCGGCCGAGTTGGAAGCCGTTACCGTGAACGTGTACGACTCGTCCGGGATCAAACCGGTGACTGTCGTCGACGTGGTCGAGCCGGAGACGGTGGTCGGCGGCTGCGCCGTGCCGCCCGTGTAAGGAGTGATCGTGTAGCTCGTGGCGGTGCCGCCGCTGCTCGCGGCCGACCATGTCACCGACGCGGCCTGGGCAAGCGCGCTCGCGGTGACGTTGGTGGGCCGTCCTGGCGGGGTGCTGGTGTTGGCGGGGGCGTAGAGGACGTCGACCCAATAGCTGGTGGCGTTGTAGCTATTGGTGGGGAACGTGCTCGAGCCGTTGTAGGCGTAGACGCCGTTGGCGCTGGTGCCGTTCGCGAGCGCATGAAGGGGCGGGTTATCGACGCTGGTGGTGAGGCCGGCGGACGTGGCTGAGTAGTGCCCGTTCGGGGCTAGGTAGCCGGCGATGTACGTGGTGCCGGCAGTGATCTGGACGGGGTTGGAGAAGGTGACCGTCTGCCAGCCGGTGGCGCTCTCGCCGGTGAACGTGGCGGAGGCCAGCAGCGTTCCGCCGGCGGTCCAGAGGCTGCCGACGTGGGTGCCGGTGTTGGCGGCGGCCTTGTAAAAGCGGATCCCCGCGATCGAGCCGGCGCTGTCGGCTGTGAACTTGACGCCGAGCTCGATCGCGGTGGTGTCGCCGGAGTCGATTGTCTGCGGCGTGCCGGAGAAGTCGAAGATGGTGTCCTCGGGGGTTACGGCACCCGACGCGGAGGACGCGGTGCCGGTGCCGGCGCTATTGGTGGCTTTCACGGTGAACGTGTAGCTGGTGCCGTTGCTCAGGCCGGTGACGGTCGCCGAACTCGCAGACGCGGCCGCCGTTGTCGTAGCCTGGGCGGTGGACCCGATGTACGGGGTGATCGTGTAGCCGGTGATCGGGCTGCCGCCGTTGCTGCTCGGGGCGCTCCAGCTGACCAGCGCCTGGCTGGTGGCGGGACTCGCGGTCACGTTCTGCGGCGCCGACGGCGGACTGGCCCCGGACGTGGGGGTCACGGCGTTCGACGGCGAGGACGCAGACCCGGTTCCATTGGCGTTGGTGGCCGCGACGGTGAATGTGTAGCTGGTGCCATTGGTGAGCCCGGTGACGGCGGCGGAGCTGGCGGAGCCTCCGACGGTGGTGGGTGTCTGGGCGGTGGACCCGATGTAGGGGGTGATCCTGTAGCCGGTGATCGGGCTGCCGCCGTTGCTCGAAGGCGCGCTCCAGCTGACGGTTGCGCTGGCGTTGCCTGGGCTCGCGCTGACATTCGTTGGCTGTCCGGGCGTCGTGCCCGTGCTTCCGGGGGCGTAGAGGATGTCGACCCAGTAGTTGCTGGCGTTGTAGCTGTTGGTGGGGAA
>JALYZY010000205.1 GCA_030948665.1 Actinomycetota bacterium
CGGCCTGACAGTAGGGACAGCCGGGTTTGACGTACATGACCGTGCTCATCGTGCTCTAGGGGGAGCGTAATGGGATGCGGCGCTTGGAGGCATCTAGAACCGAGCGGTGTACCGGCGGTCGTGAGACCGGGCTGTCGCTACTCGACGGCCATGACGACGATCGTGCCGTCGTCTTGGAGGGGTTCGCGCCAGCAGTCGGTCACGGCTTGTTGGATGGCCATGGCGGTGGAGGCGGCAGTCGGGTTCGCTGCTCGTTCGAGCGCGTCCCTGAGGCCGTTGACTCCGAACGTGTCGCCGCTTTCCATGCGTCGCTTTGTGATGCCGTCGGTGAGGAGGATCAGGCGCTCACCGGAGTGAAGCTGGCGTTTGCTGGGGTGGTAGCTCGGGTCAGTGGGGCCCTTGCCTAGCGCTGGATGCTCGGCACCCTGGAGTTCGCGTAGCTCGCCGTTGGTGTCGACGACGTAGGCCGGTGGGTGCCCGCAGTTGACCCAGGTCAGGGTGGCGGTCACGGCGCGCCATCGGGCGACGAGAGCCGTGACGTGAAAATCTGGGTTGCCGAGGTGCCGGACGGTTTCGTCCATGCTGGCGAGTGCCTGCTCCAGGCTCTGGTGGCTGCGTCGCGCGGCGCGCAGCGCGCCGAGGGCTGCGGCGCCAAGCCCCGCAGCAGTGGGGCCTTTGCCGGCGGAGTCGGCGATCGCGAGCCAAGCCCCATCGCGGTTCTCGACGAAGTCAAACCAGTCGCCGCCGACCTCGTAGCTGGGGAGCAGGACGCCGGCGAGCTGGGCGCCGGCGATCCGCGCGATCCGGGGCGGGAAGAGGTTCTGTTGGATCTCTGCGGCCGCGGTCGTCGGCTTGCGGCGGCGGCGAGCTTCGATGAAGTCTGTGTAGTCGTTGGCGAGCTCGAGAGCGGCGGCGCCCTGCTTGGCGATGTCCTTCAGCGAAGCCAGCGGTGTTCCGACGCAGAGAAGCAGCCCGAGCACGCGGCCACGCAGCCACAGCGGCTCTGCGCAGCAGCCGGGAAGCCGTTGCTGAAGCCGTGAGTAGAACTCAGGTAGCCCTTCGGGGACGATCTCCGGCCCGATCGCGGGCGGCGCGTTCAGCTGCTCGGGGAACTCCCCTGTGCCTGCGAGGCGCAAGAGCTGCGAGCCGTCGATGTCAACGACGTACAGCGCTACCGCCACGCCGGCGGCGCGGCGTGCTTCAGCAACGAGCTGGTCGGGCACCAGGTGCGGAGGTACTTCGTCCAGCACACGCGTGACCTCGAGTGCCAGCGGGTGCTCACGCCCGAGTCGTCCCGGGGCGAGGAAAGGCATCGTCGCGACCTGCCAGCTGGCCGGCGGACCCGCGTCCGCCGCGGGTACGCTGGGAAGGGTTTCGCGCGCCTCGAGCGCATGGCTGAGGGCCTCGCGGCTGGGAAAGTGCCGGTAGAGCGTTGAGCGCCCGACGCCCGCGGCGGCGGCGACCTCGCTCATCGTGACGTGCCGGTCACCGGTCAATGCGGAGGCTGCTTCAAGGATGCGGTGGCGCCGGCCGAATGCGTCTGCGCGCAACGACTGCCCTTCGGATGGCGAGGCTCTCTCCTCGTCATCCGGCTGCGCAGTTGGGGCCATCTATCGGCTTATGTACCCCGAATCCCTGCTCGCTAATGGCGATTTGTCTCGACAGATCCCACTTCTGTCCCAGGTCTGGGGTCCAGGCGATTGACCGTGGTGCATCTGGGGTACGAATGCGAGACAATCGTCCCACTTTGGCTGGGACCCGACTGGAGGGAGAGGCCGTGCCTGAGACAACCGAGGCGTATGACTTTCGGGGAAGGACTGTGGTTGATAGCCGGGGCGAGAAGATCGGGAAGGTCGATGAGCTCTTTTACGACGAGCAGGGCGGCCAGCCGGAGTGGGCGCTCGTCAATACCGGTCTGTTCGGCACCAAGAAGACGTTCGTGCCGATCCGCGGTGCGAGCCCGACCGGCGAGGACCTGCAGGTTCCGATCACCAAGGAGCAGGTGAAGGAAGCTCCGCGGATCGACGCCGACCAAGAACTCTCCGAGCAGGAGGAGCGACAGCTATTCGAGCACTACGGTATCCCGTACACAACCGAGGGCAGCACGACTGCGAAGGGCGCCCCGGAAGGCGGTCAGAGCCGTGGTCAGCGCGGCCGAGGCGAAGACGATGCGATGACGCGCTCGGAGGAAGAGCTGCGTGTCGGGACCCGTCAGCAGGAAACGGGCCGGGTCCGGCTTCGCAAGTACGTGGTGACCGAGCAGGTGCAGAAGACGGTTCCGGTCAGTCGCGAAGAGGTCCGCGTGGAACGCGAGCCGATCACTGAGGCAAACCGCGAACAGGCGCGTTCCGGCCCAGAGATCGCTGAGTCTGAGCACGAGGTCGTGTTGCACGAGGAAGAACCTGTGGTCGAGAAGCGCACGGTACCGAAGGAGCGAGTGCGCCTCGAGAAGGACACGGTAACCGACGAGCGCGAGCTCTCCGAGGAGGTCCGCAAGGAGCGGATTGAGAGCGAGGGAGTCGACGAGCCCCGTCGAGGTGACCGCCGCTAAACAATGCCTGGAGAGGCAATGCCGAGGAAAACAAACCTCGCCGCCGCGCCCGCGTCAAGCGGGCGCAGGTGGCAGCAGAAGCTCTCAGGCACAGGCCAAGGCAAAGAAGGTTGCGTGCCAGGCGCAGGAGAAGACGCAGACGCAGCTGAGACGCTGAGCGTGTCCGCTAATCGAAGCGAGAAGGACATATGTCGGGTGGAGCTTGGATCTTCCTAGTCTCCGTCATGCTGTTGTTCTTGGCGGTCGTCTGCTCGTTCTCCACCAGCCGTGGGAGCGGTGTCAACCAGCGCCCGCATGACAAGCCGAAGGGTGACGCCGCCGGTGGCGCAGTCGGTCGCGACCGGATTGCATCCGCTGAGGATGAGACCGAGGGAGTTCCTTACACACATGGCACGAAGTAGCTCATAGCGGTTGGTTTGGGCGTCTTGGCTTCGTTTGTTGATCAGTTGCTCCTTCCGCAGCGTTTGGTGACGCGCGCGATGGGTGACTTGCGGAGAATCGCTGACGCAGCGGCCTCGATCGCAGGGCTGGCGAGCGACCTGGGCGGTGACGCGCGTCGGGTCCTAGAATGGATCGAGCACGCTGCCCTGACGCTCGACTCCACGCGAGATGAGGTCTCGGGTCTACGTGCCGCGCTCGAGCCGATGAGCGATGACCTGGACGCTCTACGCACTGCGTTCGCCGGCACCAACGAGGAGCTCGAGCGACTGCGCAAGACGTTCGCCCCAGAGCTTGCCGGCGTCCGGACCGCCGCTGATGGGCTGTACGAGGAGGTGCGTCGTCAACGCGAGCTAATCGACGCGCTCGGGACGCAGGTGAATGAGATGGGCCAGCTCCTCGGCGGTGAGCTTTCCGCGTTGCACGCAACGCTCAAGCCGCTAGTCCGTGATGCGGACGAGCTGCGCGAGGTCGTGGAACCGTTGCAAACGGCGACCGAGCGGGTAGGCCGACTCGCCGAGCGCCTGCCGGGTCCGGGCCGCAAGAAGCAAGTTCCGTGAGTCCGCAATTCTCAACCCTAGGAGGAAGTCATGGCAGAGCCAGTTCCAGCCGGTAGCGACGTTTCCGCCGGCACTTATCGCTGCACGAAGTGCGGCTACGAGCTCCAGGTCGGATCTACTAAGAGCCTTCCGCCGTGCCCGGAGTGCTCCAACGGCTCATGGGAAGCGAAGAGCGGAGGCGATAGCCCTGATGACCCGTACCCGAACCGCTAGCCCTTCCGAGGAAGCAGATCTCCATGACGCTGAGTGATCGAGCGGCAGCTGTTGCACCGTATGCGCAGCGGCTGCTCTACGACGAAGAAGTGCAGGATGCGGCGCGGCGCACGCTCGGCGCGACGCGCGATGCTTATGCCCGAGCTCGAGGCAAGGGTGCGCGTGAGGCGGCGAACGACAAGAAACTCCGGCGTCGGCTTTCGCAAGCGGTCGAGGCAGCTTGGGAGGTTTGGACCGCGGTTGGTGAGCCACCGCCGCGCAAGTCACGCCGGCGGCTCACACTGGTCGCTCTCGTGGTCGGCGGTGCGGGCGTGGTCCTGGCGGTCAACCCGCAGGCTCGCCAGAAAGCCCTTGAGGTTGTGGGAAGGAAGGGTGCGAACACCACCGCTGATCCGCCCCAATAATCATCGAGAGAAGGCCGACAATGGCGGAAATCCGCCGGGATGGTGAGGACGCCGCGTCGAGTAATCGCTCGATCGCGGATCTGCTGAAGGAGCTGTCCGATCAGACAGCGACGCTGGTGCGCCAAGAGCTTGACTTGGCCAAGGCCGAGCTGGCGGTGAAGGGCAAGAAGGCGGGCTTGGGTGCTGGCATGTTCGGCGGCGCCGGAGTGCTCGGGCTGTATGCGGCTGGGGCGCTGACCGCGTGCGTGATCTTGGCGCTTGGCACTGCTATGGATGGCTGGCTAGCGGCGCTTATCGTCGCCGGCGTGTACGGCGCGGTCGCCGGCGTGCTGGCGTTGACTGGGAAGAGCAAGGTTCAGGAGGGGGTGCCGCCGGTCCCCGAGCAAACCGTCGAGAGCGTGAAGGAGGATGTGGAGTTGACCAAGCAACGAGCGAAGGAGGGCCGGCAATGACCCCCCCGGCGGAGGACAGCAGCCAGCAGAAGTCGCCCGAAGAGCTTCGCGAGGACATCAAGGAGACACGGGAAGAGCTGGGCGACACCGTCGAGGCGTTGGCGGAGAAGACTGATTTGAAGGCTCAAACCAAGGCCCGGATCACGGCCGTCAAGGGCACCGCGCAACAGAAGAAGGATGAGTTCGTCTCAAAGGCGAAGGCTGCCACTCCAGATTCGGCGAGCGCCGGCGCGCAGCAGGTCGCTTCGACGGTGCAGCGAAAGCCGCTGCCGTTCACCGCTGGTGGAGCGTTCGCGGTGGGCGTGCTGGTCGGGTGGCTGCTCGGCAGAGGTAGGTGACTTCGATGGAGGACAGCTCATCACCCGCCCGCGAAGCCGATCTCGCGCCCGCTGAGCAGGAGCCCGATCAGCCGAGCGATCTGCCCCGCGGAGCCTGGTCGGGCGTCCTGAAGCGGACGCTCAAGGAGTACAAGGCCGACAACCTGACAGACCTGGGGGCCGCGCTCACCTACTACGGGGTGCTGGCGATCTTTCCGCTGCTAATCGTGCTCGTCTCGATCCTCGGACTGATCGGCCACTCAGTCACTCAGCCACTGATCCAGAACCTCGGCAGGGTCGCGCCCTGACCGGCCAAGCAGATCTTCACCAGCGCCATCGAGAACATCCAGTCCAAGCCTGGGACGGCCGGTGTCCTCTTCATCGCCGGGCTCGCCGGGCTCGCCGGCGCGCTGTGGGCGGCCTCCGGCTACGTGGCAGCGTTCATGCGCGCATCACTCGGAGGATCTGTACGCGGATTCGCAGCAGGTAAATGCTGGACAGGATGCAGTGATCAGTAATCCCCACTCACAAACAGCAGTAACGACAAGTCGAGGTAAGCCATGGGTAAGCTCGTCTTTCTGCCCTTCAGCATCGGCGGCGGCCTGCTCGCCGGGCTGATCGGCAAGAAGCTCTTCGGCCTGATCTGGGGGGTGATCGATGATCAAGAGCCCCCGCAATCCGAGCACCGAGATGTTCGCATCGGCAAGCTCGCGCTTGCGCTGGCGATCGAGGGGGCGGTGGCCTCTGTCATGAAGGGATTCGTCGACCACGGCTCCCGACACGCCTTCACACGCCTGACCGGCTCGTGGCCGGGAGAAGAGGCACCCGATTCCGAATAGCGCTTGATCCTCGCCGACTCGAAACAGCCTCGAAAGGAGCATCATTGGCTAGAGGACT
>JALYZY010000221.1 GCA_030948665.1 Actinomycetota bacterium
CGTCCTATGGATGGGACGGATCGTCGAAGCGGGGCCGGCGGAAGACATGCTCAACTCCGAGAACCCGTTCATTCGGCAGTTCCTGGCGGGGGAGTCGCAGGGTCCGCTCGCAATGGACTGAGGGCGCCCTCGCACATCGGCGAAGACCTCGACCACACCCGGCGCGCATCAGTAGCCTGCGCGTGAAGCGATGAGCAAGCGGCTTCCTTGGTTCTTGAGCAGGGTTGCAGCGAGGCCACTGGCGGTAATCGTGGTGGTTTTCGTGCTGGCGCTCGGTGGTGGGGCGCTGGCGTTGGGGCTGCGGCCGAGCGCGGGTGCGGACACGTTCGTGAGTCGCTCCTCGCCGGCCTACAGAGCCGACCAGACGGACCATGTCCACTTCGGCGGTGACGCCGTCATCGTCCTGATTCGCGAGCCACTCAACAACCTTGTCGAGTCGGCGGACCTAGCGCAGGTGAGCGCGCTCGAGGCCTGCCTGTCGGGGCAGGTCCTCGTCAAGAACAAGACGCTCGTGGCATTCACGACCGCACCGCCCGGGACGACGCCTTATGGCGGATGGAGCAGTCCCTGCGGAAAGCTTGCCAAGGCACGTGCCGCTCAGGTGGTCTACGGCCCCGGGACTTTCCTGAACCAAGCCGTCGTCGCGATCAACTCGGGCGTGCGGGCGACGCTGGCCGCCGCGGGCCGTACGATCGCAAGCGCCGGGCAGGCCGCCTACCAGCTTGCGCTGTCCCGCGGCTACTCGGTCAGTCAGGCCTTGAAAGTGCAGCAGGCCGCACGCACGCTTGAGAGCCAGCAGCAGATCGACACCCTCGGCACGATGGCCCTCGACCTCGGAATCCAGGGCACTCCAGCGATCGACAGTCCGCAGTTCATCTCCCAGGTCGTGTTCGACCCTACCCGCGGCGTGAATCAACCGAAGGCTCGCTTCGCGTATCTGTTCCCGACCGCGCGCTCAGCCCTGATCCAGGTCCGGCTGAAGGCATCGCTGTCCGACGACCAGCAGGCCGCTGCGATCCAGTGGATCCGCGAGGCGGTGAAGATGCCGATGTTCCGCCTTATCTACCGCGGCACCTACACCGTCGCCGGCGCGCCGGTGGTCACCGACGCGCTCGCGTCTCAGATAACCACGTCGATCGCGGGGCTACTGATCGCCGCGCTAGTCGTGATGGCCCTGGCGTTGCTCGTTGTGTTCCGAGGGAGGATGCGGCTGCTGCCGCTCGCGATCGCTCTCGCGGCGGCCGGGCTGACGTTCGGGGCGATGGCGCTTGCGGGCGCGACGCTGACGATGGCCTCGATTGCCGTACTGCCGATACTGATTGGCCTCGCCGTCGACTATGCGATCCAGTTCCAATCCCGCGCCAGCGAGCGCCGCGGGGATGATGAGGGAGGCGTGCTTGCCGGCATCGCGGCGGGCGCGCCGACAATCGCCACCGCTGCGCTGGCCACCGCCACGGGGTTCCTTGTGCTGCTGCTCTCACCGGTGCCGATGGTGCGGAGCTTCGGGGTTCTGCTCGTTGGCGGCATCGCGTTTGCGCTCGCTTGTGCACTGACCGTCGGGACAGCCGCGATGCTCCTCGACGAACGCGGTGGCGGCGGGCTCGCTGCCTCGGTTCGAGGGGCGAGCCAGATCCTGGGTGACGCCCGGCGTGCAGTAGCGAAGCCGATCCAAAGAGCGTCGGCACTCGCGCCACCGACCGCTACTGGATTGCTCGCTCCCCTGCGCCGCGCAGGGCGCTCTCTCGGCCGGATCCCCGTGCGGTCCGTCGCCGCGCCTCACCTCGTGCTCGCATGCGCTACGGCGCTCGCAGTGATCGGCTGGGCGGCCGATACGCAGACCGGGGTTCAGTCCGATGTCACAAAGCTGGTGCCCGCGAGCATGCCGGCGCTCCGCGACCTGCACACGCTCGAGCGAATCACCGGCGTATCGGGCGAGATCGACGTAGTGGTTCGGGCGCGCGACGTCGCGACACCGCAAACCCTCGGCTGGATGATTCGCTACGAGAACACGCTGTTCGAGCACTTCGGGTATCGGGAGTCCACCGGGTGCTCACGCTCGACTCTGTGCCCGGCGCTGTCGCTGCCGGATCTGTTCCAAACGGCCCGCAGCTCGAGCGCGAACCTGACACAGGCGTCGATCGACTCGACGCTCGGTGCGGTTCCCCCGTACTTCTCCCGGGCGGTCATCACCGCCGGTCACCGTGTGGCGGCACTCGCCTTCGGCATCAGGCTAATGCCGCTTGCCCGCCAGCAGCGGGTGATCGACTACATGCGCTCGCAGCTTCACCCGCCGCCCGGAGTCACGGCAGATCTGGCGGGCCTCCCCGTCCTTGCCGCTCAGGCGGACGGCGCCCTGGCATCCGTTTCGCGTCGGATGCTGACTCTGCTCGCCGGGCTGGCGGCCGTCGCGCTAGTTCTGATGCTTACGCTTCGAAGCGTGCGACGGGGGCTCGCCCCGCTGATCCCGATCGTGTTCGCCACCGGCTGGTCGGCGCTGATCGTGTTCATGATCGGGATTCCGCTCAATCCGATGTCGGCGACGCTCGGAACGCTCGTGATCGCGATCTCGACCGAGTTCAGCGTGCTCCTGTCCGAGCGCTACCGGCAGGAGCGAAGCGGCGGACTCGAGCCCACCGACGCCCTCTTGCGGACCTATCGGCGCACGGGCGTTCCGGTGCTGGCGTCCGGGCTGACCGCGATCGCTGGCTTCGGGGTGCTGACGTTGTCGAGCATCGTGATGCTCAGAGACTTCGGCCTGGTCACCGTCATTGACCTTTCGGTATCGCTGGCGGGAGTGATGCTGGTGCTTCCGTCGGTGCTCGCGATCAGCGAGCGTGCAGACCTTGCAGACCGGGCCAGAGCCCGGATCCGCCGTGTCGCCACCGCCCTTCCCCGGCCGCGGCGACGCGCGCGGGTCGCGTGAGCTCGACGCATCCAGACGAGCCCACGTCGCCGCTGGGCCTAGGGCCGGTTGACGCCCCGCTCGATGGGCCTGAGCATTCACCCGCGCCGCCGACGGTCAATCCGCGGCGCTACAGGATGCTCATCGGAGCACTGGCGGTAGCGCTGCTCGTTGCGTTCTCGGTGTCCCGGCTTACCACGCATCATGTCGGGACGATCGGGGTTCCCGCTGGAGTGAGGTTGCGCTGGTTCGCCGCGCCACTGGCGGGCTCGAGCCTTGTCGGTGACGCGAACCTCAACCCTCCGTGCACGATCCAGCGGCACGATCCGAGAGCGCTGAACGACTGCCTGCTGGTCCAGCGTGCTCCGGTGGTGCTGGGCTTCTTTGCCACCGGCTCCGCCGCGTGCGTGCGCGAGATCGACACTCTCCAAGCTGTTGCGCTTCGGTTTCACGGGAGTCCCGTCCAGTTCGCCGCAGTCGCGGTCCGGACCGGTCCGTCGGCGGCCCGCGCAGTGCTCCGCTCGCATCGCTGGACCATCCCCGTGGCCTACGACCGCGATGGCGCGGTGGGCGCGCTCTACGGCGTGGCGGCCTGTCCGCTTGTCGAACTGGCACGCCGAGGCGGGATCGTCGTCGACCGCCTGATCGGCGAGCGCTGGCTGAATGACGCGGCGGTCGCAGCCCGCGTACAGAGATTGCTGTCCGGCTGACGATGGACCAAGACGCGAGCCCGGAGGAGGGCTTCATCGCGCCCGAGGTCCGGGAGGAGCTTCCAGGGCTGCGACTTCGGTGGGCTGCGCTCGAGGGTCCGGGCCAGACGGACTTCGCGGCGCTCCGGGCCAGGCTCCGCATGCTGTCCAACCGCTTTGATGGCGCGGGGGTCATCACGATGCGGACGCGACCGGTCGATCACGCGTATCGTGCTTTCTTCCGCCAGACGGGCTTGGACCCGGATGTCCAGCGCACTCCCGCCGAGCAGGCAGCGCTGTCTCGGCTGTTACACGGAGGCCTGAGCGCGCGGGACCCGATCCACGCCGCCCTGTTGATTGCCGTGGTCGAGACCGGCGTGGGCGTTTGGGCGCTCGACGGCGACCGCGTCGACGCTGGAGGTCTTGGAATCCGTCAGAGCGTCGAAGGGGACGAGTTGGGAGACGGCAGCCACCGCGTTCCCGTGAGCCCCGGACGCCTGGTAATTGCCGATCCAGCCCGGATTCACGCGCTGCTGTTCGGGGAGACAGCATCGGGGCACGCCGCGGGACGCGCCAGCAAGCGAGTCGTGTTATTCGCGGTGGGCGTTGACGGCGTCCCCGAGATTCACCTGGCCGAAGCGCTCTGGCTGGCCGCGGAGGCGCTCGGCGGAGGCGGGGGCCGACGCGTCTGAACCGTCCTTGCCGCCAGGGCAGCCGACAAGTCAGCAGTGGTAGTCTGGCTCGTCTGAGAAGGAGGCAACGATGGAGCTCCTCGAGCACGGTAGCCGTCCATATCTTGCCCCGCCCGCAGGCCTTGACAAGCGCGAACGCGCGGCCCGCGGTTCGCTCCGCCTGCAGATCGCCCGCCTCGAGCGCGAGCTTGCCGCTTCGGTCGTGACCGCCTACAAGATGGGCGTCGTGGATTCGCTGAGGCCCGCCGGTTCTCGGCGTGAGGCGCGGATGCTCGATCTGGGCGAGCTCGAGCGCGTCCGTGACGAGCTCGTTGATCGTCTGCACGCCGCTCGGACAGCGATTGCCCGCGCCGGTGAGATTCAAGCGGCGAACCGCCTTCACCTGGAGAAGATGCTGCTCGAGCCCGGCAGGTACCGGTTCGCGCGTATTTCCCGAAGCGACGTCGGCGAGCCGGGATGTGGCGCGTGGGAGGTCCGGCCGCGCCTCGGGATCATCGGCATGCTGATGGGCTGGTGGCGGGTGACGCTGTCCTCCGGCTGTCCGTTACCGTAGGGCCGCGGGCGCCCTGTCAGGCTCCTGACGGCCCGTCGCGGATTCAGCGACGATGAAGCGCGGGCTGCTGCGAACCGGAGCAGGCGCATCGCTGGTCGTGCTGATCATGTTCACCGGCAGCCTCGTTCTGTGGGTCGGAACGCCGCTGGCGTGGCTATGGATCGGATCGCAGGTCCAGGGCGCGACGAATTCGTTGGGCGCGGCTCTGGGAATCATGTTCGTCGGCGTCGTCGTGACGATCGCGTTGCTTGCGGCCCTGCTCGCGAAGCTGAGCAACACCTATCGCGCGAATCGCCGCGCTCGCGGTCTCGACGACCCTGGTCATGTGATGCTGGAGGGGGTCCTGGTGGTGAGCGCCGGACTCACGATCACGGTATTCGTGGTCTGGTTCTTCCTGTTCGCCGGGGCCAGTCCAGTGCCGCTGGGGATCCACCTCTGACGCTCCGCGGTGCTTGGCACAAATGTGCCACCAACTCGAAGGAGGACGGTAAATCTGGCGGGCCCCCCTTAGCTCCCCGGCGCAGGAGCCGGGCTCGCGACCGACGCCTGTCGCATGCCCGGCTCGCGGGGGCGCGGCGTCAAGCTCCGACGAGCACCAGCTCAGCCGTTGTGTACTCCCGGAGCTGTCCGGCCAGCAGTCGCCGCTGGCGTTCGGTGAGCGTTCCCAAAGGCTTGGTCTCCGTGATCTGGTTATGCGACAGGAACTTCCTGCAGCGGGTGGTGCCCCAGCGTCGCTGGCTCATCAGCACGTCGCCTATCGCCCAGCTGACCGCCTCTTGCGGTGGGTCGAGCAGAACGTCCGCCACTGAGACGTAGCCGTCTGCGATCCGTCGCTTGAGCTCGGCCCGGGCGAGCCTGACCGCGTTCGCCCGCTCCAACGCACGTAGCCGCTGCGGGTCCTGGGTGATAGTGGCCGTTTGCATATCTGCCGTTGCCTCTCCTAGCGTCAGTCCGCCGAAGCGGACGCCTTTGCCTTGTCCATTTGTCCACGCACCAGCGACCGTGCGGCCGCCTTCCACGCGTTGTTCTCCCGACCAGGTCCGTTACTCGATCTTGGGTGCCCCTGCGCGGTGGTTCCCTACCCCTAGGACCTCCGCACGCCGGCCATACAACGAACGAGGACGCTACGCCAATCCTCCGGTAACAGCAATGTCACAAGTCCCGGACATGCGCTTAGAGCGTGGTTTTTATTCTCGCTCAGCGCTTGTGCGGGAGTGGACAAGTTCGCGTTGATATGCAGCTAAACGTATGTACGATGCCCGTCCGGTATCGGTCAGCGGCAACGGCTCGCTCAGCCGGACGCAGGTGCGGCGTGTGGCTCTCAGTCCGGTGCCGGAAGTGGTCCGTGCTCGGCCTCGAAGCTCTGCTTGGCCTGCCCGAATGCCGCGAGGGCTTCGTCCAGGGTCCGCGGGTCGTGTGTGGCCATGACGCTCGTCCGCAGCAGGGCGCCGGCGGGGGGCACGGCGGGATGGATCGCGACGTTGACGAACACGCCGGCGTCGAACAGTGCCTTCCAGAGGAAGACCGCTTTCCAGTCGTCGCCCACGACGACCGGAACAACAGGCGTAACGATCTCGCGACCGTCCGCAAGACTCGTCGGCGCGACCACTTGGAACCCGAGCTCGCGCAGGCCGCGGTGAAGGTACCGCGCGTTGTCGAGCACCTTAGCGAACAGATCGCGGCCCTCCTCAGAGCGGCAGATCCGGACCGCAGCGAGCGCCGCGCCGATTGCAGCGGGGACCGCTGAGGCCGTGAAGATGAACGGACGGGACTGGATCCGCAGGTACTCGATCACATCGGCCGGCCCGGCGATCACCCCGCCACACGATGCCAGCGACTTCGAGAACGTTGCCATCCGCAGGTCGACGCGGTCCTCGACGCCGAGCAGCTCGCTCGCCCCAGTGCCGCGGTCGCCGAGCACACCCAGAGAGTGAGCCTCGTCGACCATCAGGCGGGCGCCGAAGCGCGAGCAGAGGTCTGCAATCTCGGGCAGCGGCGCGACGTCCCCCTCCATCGAGTAGACCCCGTCTACCACCACAAGGATGCCGCCACCGTCTGCGGTAGCTCGCTCGAGCGTGTGCTCGAGCCGATCGAGACGGTTGTGCTTGAAGGCGCGGAGCTTCGCGCGCGACAGGATGCACCCGTCCATGATCGAGGCGTGATCGCCCGAGTCGACGATCACCGTGTCGCCGGGGCCGAGAATCGTCCCGAGCGTCCCGACGTTAGCCTGATGACCGGTGGTGAACACCAGGGCGGCCTCGGTCTCGAACCACTCCGTGAACTCCTGCTCTAGCTCGAGGTGCATGTCGATAGTGCCGTTCAGGAAGCGAGATCCCGTCAGCCCGGTCCCGTACCGGTTGAGGGCATCGAGCGCGCCCTGCTTGACCCGCTCGTCGCCAGTCAGCCCCAGGTAGTTATTCGAGCCCAGCATGATCCGGCGCTTCCCTTCCATCTCAACCACCGGCAGCGTCGGGCCTTCGAGCACGTGGAAGTACGGGAAGACTCCGAGCTCTCTGGCGGCCCGAAGTTGCTCCAGCCGCTCGTGCTCACGAGCCTTGGCGAAGACATCGATCGAGGTCGGCATACCGGTTGCCCAGCGCGCGGCCACACCTCGTGCCGGGGAGCGTCTGGACAGGTCTATCGTATCCGAGCCCAGCTTGTAGGACCCCGCGCCCGGCTTAGGGACACGGCGGCTGCGTTGACCATGACGGTCTCGACTGCGACCATGTGAGGACAGATGACTGACGAACAGCAGGGCTTCGACATGACAGTGCCCGCTGCCGATGAGGAGACGGTCGACGGGCTGCCAGTGCTGGCCGAGGTGCGCCCGCTAGCGCCGGTCTCGCCCCCTCAGGTGCCAGCGGTTCAGGCCGCCGCCGCCGCCGCGACGGGCTTCTTTGCGGGAGCGGCGACGATCGTGCTGGTCCGCCGCAGGAACTCGCGCCGGCTCGCCCGGGCGAGCCGCAGGGCCCCGCGTCGAGCGAGCGAGGCGCTGCCGATCGTCGGCAGCCGGACGTTCATCATCGACGTGCATCTGGTCGCCAAGGGCGATTGAACGTTCCGTCCGGCACGAGTGATCGATTTGTCCTCATATGGGACAAGATCGATCACGCAGATGAGCCGCGAGGCTGGCCTGATCGAGCTGCGCCTTGCGTGACGCCGGGCAGATCGAGCTGCGGGCCGAGGAGGACGCCGGGCTGATCGAGCTGCGCGCCGAGGACGCCGGGCAGATCGAGCTGCGCCTCGAGGTCACGCCGCGTTGGATCTTCAAGCTTCCCCGACGCGGCAGTCCGGACGGGCTCACCAGAATCAGGAGCGGCGTGCTTCACCGGCTGCTTCACGTCGACGAGACGCCGGTGCTGGTTCGCTCAGCGCAGCTCGCATCCGATCGCGTGCTGTTCGGCGCCCGGGCCCCGAGCCGCGCCGCGGCCGCGGAGGGGATCGCGCGTGTCAGGCAGGCCCTGGGCGTCGATCAGGACCTGCGGCCGTTCTACGAGCGCTTCCGCTTTGACCCACTGATTGGGCAAGCCGTGCGCCGCAATCCCGGGCTCCGCGTTCACGGCAAGCCCGAACCATTCGAAGCACTGGCCTGGGCGATCTGCGAGCAGCTGATCGAGCTGACGCGAGCGGCCGAGATCCAGCGCCGGATCGTGGCCAGGCTGGGACGGCGATGCCCGCTCACCGGGATGCGCGACGCGCCATCAGCAGGCGTGCTCGCGAGCCAGAGCCCGGCGCTCCTGCAATCGTTCGACCTCTCCTACACGCGGTCATGCGCGCTGGTGAGGGCCGCCAAAGAGGTCGCGTGCGCACGCGTCGATCTGCGCGATCGAGACCACGAGCGCGGATGGCGGCGCCTTCGCGCGATTCCCGGGATCGGCAGCTGGACGCTTCAGATGCTCGCGCTGACCGGGCAGGCCCGGCTCGACCAGCTACCGGCCGGCGATCTTGCCTATCTGAAGCTGGTGGGCCGCCTACGCCACGGCGACCCGTGGGCAAGGGCGACCGAGGCCGAGGTCGAGGCGTTCTTCGAGCCTTACGTGCCCTGGTCCGGCCTGGCGGGCATGCACGCGCTGAGAGCCGGATGGGTCCAGGGCGCCGAGGTCTACTCGCGCTCGAGGACGAACTCGAGCGTCTCCCAGGGCGCAGCGGCGAGCGCCTGGGAGAGCGCCAGATCCGTGTCATAGCTGCGCTTTAGGCGCCGACCCTCGCAGCGGACTGTGACCACGCCTTCTCGGAGCGGCCACGGGGCAAGCCGGAAGCGCCCCGGCTCGCCGGTCGGTACCAGCTCGGGCCGGCACTCTCCATCGCTGGTCGGGACGGGATCGGGATCACGAGGCGCCCAGTCGAGGATCAGCATCAGCGACAGCAGATCCCATGCCCACACCAGCCGACTGTTCCGGTCGACCGTCTCCTCGCTGGCAAACTTCGCAGTCGCCGGATCTCCGCGAAGGGCCTGCACGAGCTCGGCTTGGAACGCCCGCTGCTCGTTGAGGTATGCGCGAATCGCCGTGGCCTGCACCGGCGGCGCGGCCTCGAGGTTGTGACGGCCGTACAGCTTGTAGCCGTGCATCGAGGCCAGCAGCGCGGCGTAGCGGCTCTGGGAGAGCAGTCGCCGGGGTCCGTCTCGCCACTGCTCGAGGCTCACCTCGAGCGGCATCTCCGTGAACGAGACCGGCAGTCCAGTCTCCGGGTTGCGCGGAGGGGCCAGATCCCAGGCGCTCATCCCAAGGTCGTGCTGCTGCGCTCCGAGGATCACGTCCTCGAGCGGCGCCACCTCTCCGAAGCGGGCGCTTCCCCAAGCGCGAGCGAGCTGGCCGGAGATCCAGGAGTGCGACAGCTGCCCGATCGCGAGGACTCCGCGGTCGTCTCGGCGAAGCAGCATCTCAACTACCTGGCCCCCAGGGCTCAGATCCCCTGTCCAGCCAGCAGCTCGTTGGTTGAGGCGGCGATTGCCGCGTTGGGGTTGGAGATCAAATGCTCGCGGAGCATCCAGTCTCCGTAGGCGCTCCACTCGGTCGGGTCCTGCCAGCCCCATGGTTCTGCTGGATTGGATGGGAAGAACGCGGACAGCGTCGCCTTCACGCTCGCGAGCTGGAGCTTCGGATCAAGCCCGGCATTCGGGTTGGCGCTGACCAGATTCGCGACGGCGCCCTGCGGGTTCTGGCGGGCCGATTCATAGCCCCGGGCGAGGGCCTGAACGAAACGCCGGATCTCGTCGGGATGCTGGATCAGGGTGCTCTTTCGGACTGCCACCACCAGCTCGTCGTAGGTCGGCACGCCGACCTCGTTCATGCGGATCACATGCGGATTCTTGTGATCGAGCGCGAGCTGGATCGCCTCGTAGTTCCAATAGGCGCCGAGCGTCGCGGAGACGCGGCGTGAGAGCATCGCCGGGACCAGATTGGCGCCGACATTGATCTCGGTGACAGAGCTTGGCGGCACTCCAGTGTGGGCGAGAATCGTCTCCAGATAGGCGTGCTGGTAGGGGATGCCCGCGTCACCGACCTTCTTGCCCCGGAGGTCGGCCACCTTGCGGATACGTGCGGACCCGACCGACACGATCGAGGTGAGCGGCTGCTGGACGATCGCTGCGACGGACATCAGCGGGATGCCGCGATTACGGGCCAGGAGCACCTCCGGCTCGTAGGAGATCGCTACGTCGACCTTGCCCGCCGCGAGCAGCTGAAGCGGCAGAGCAGGGTCGCCCGGCGACTGGACGTGGACGTCGAGCGCAGCCCGGGCGAAGTCGCCCTCCGCAAGGGCCTGATAAATGCCCACGTGGTCGGCGTTGGGCAGCCAGTCGAGCATCAGGGTCAGCGACTGCGCGTGGGCTCCGGACGCCGTGACCGCCTCCTGTTTCTCGCCGCAGGCGGCTATCGCCAGGGCAAGCAGCAGCACTCCAGCTACACGTTTCACTGCGCGAGCTCTCCTCGGGGTTGGTAGGCCCATGGAACAAGGGCGCGCTGGGCGAGCGCGAACAGTCCGAACAGCGAGACTGCGAACAGGGACAGAATCACCACGGACGCCATCTCGCGCGCCGGAAGAACTTGATTGAGCGATTGCAGCAGCAGATAGCCGAGACCTGAGGTCGAAGCATTCCATTCGGCGAACACCGCGCCGATGACCGAGACCGCGACCGCAATCTTCGCGCCGGCGAACACTCCGGGCAGCGCAGCGGGAAGCTCGACGTGCCAAAACGTCCGCAGCCGGCTTGCGTCGAAGGTCTCCATCAGCTTCATCAGGTCTGCGTCGAGCGCCGCGAACGCCGCGAGCGTCGTGACCACGATCGGGAAGAACGACACGAGCGCGACGACTACGAGCTTCGGGGCGAGCCCGAAACCGAGCCACAGCGCAAGCACAGGGGCGAGGACTACCACCGGTACCGCTTGCGAGCCAATGAGCAATGGATAGACAGCCGCTCGCAGGGAACGCGAGAGATGGATTGCGACCGCGATCCCAAAGCCGAAGATGATCGCCGCGACGCTCCCAAGAATCACTTCCTTGGCCGTAACGAGGAAGTTGCTCCACAGGAGCGACCGATCCGTGTACAGCGAACTCGCGACGGTGTGCGGCGAGGGCAACACAAACGGATCAACGCCGCCGAGGTCGACGTACAGCTCCCAAGCACCCAACAACGCGATCAGGAGGATCGTCGGGGGCAGTATCCGCCGCGCGAGCTTCATCGGTCCATCCCCAGCGCCTCGAGCGCCCGCTCGCGAAGCTCGACAACCTCAAGATCGGTTCGGCGCCGCGGCCGTGGCAAGCGCACCTCGATCTCGGCCACCGAGCGTCCGGGCCGCGCGGACATCACTATCACCCGGTCGGCTAGCACCACAGCCTCCTCGACGTCGTGCGTCACCAGCACGACAGTGCGTGGCTCGCTCGCCAGGACCTGCCCGAGCCACCCCTGCATCTCCGCACGGGTGATCGCATCAAGCGAAGCGAAAGGCTCATCCAGCGCGAGCACGGGCTTTCCAGCCAGGAGCGTCCGAAGGAACGACACTCGCTGGCGCATCCCACCCGACAACTGCGCAGGCCGGGTGTGCTCGAACCCCGCCAGGCCGAATCGCTCGAGCCACGGCGCCGCCGCAGCCTGTGCCTGCTTACGGTCGACGCCGCGGACTCGCAACGCGAGCGCAGCGTTATCGAGCGCGGTCAGCCACGGGAGCAGCAGGTCGCGCTGGGGCATCAGCGCGGCCGGAGCACACTTGACCGAGCCGGCGTCGGGCGCCTGCAGACCGCAGATCATCTCGAGCAGCGTCGTCTTGCCGCAGCCGCTCGGCCCGACCACAGCGACGATCTCGCCGGTGCCGGCCGTCAGCGACATGCCCGACAGCGCCGCCACCTCACCCCGCCGCGTGGCGAAGGCACGCGTCACTTTCTCGACGCGAACCCCTGCTGGGCCCTGAAGCTGCTGGAGGTCCTTGACCGGGGCCTGGAGGATCTCTGTTACTCCCTTCGCGGGCATTACCCCACAGGTTCGAAGGGTCAGCGCCGGGTGTGGTCAACATTGGCGCTATCTCAGCCGGCTTACCCGCCAGCCCCCCTGGGTTGTCAGTTGCAGGGATCGTAGCGAGTGCGGTAGCTGCGATGCCTTGGGGACGGTGGGGGGAGTGAGAGGGGCTAGCGTACTCGCGTGGTCTGAATCGGCCTTGCGCGCGATCGACTCGACGAGCAAGCGCGGCGGATGCGCGCTGCCCGCCGCAACCTGCTGTAGCGTTCTCGCGCCGTGGGGAGAGTGAGAGTCGCAGCTGTGCTCGCGTCGCTGATCGCGGTGAGCGCGCTTGCGCCCGGGGCCGCGGCTGCGAGGGTCCACCGTCCGCGGCTCAAGCCGTTTCATCCCAGGATCGGGAACGCGATGGGGATCGTCCCGCCGGCTGGTAGCCAGGATGTCGCCGTCGGCCCGGTCGAACAGGTCGTCTTCCATGGGGGTGCGGTGATGCGAGACGTCACGGTGCACACGGTGTTCTGGGCGCCCGCCGGCTATGCGTTCACGGGGGCGCCGCCCGCTGGTCTCTCCTACGTGCAGATGATCCAGCGGTTCTTCACGGACGTGGCCCACGACTCGGGCTCGGGCTCGAACGTATTCAAGGTGCTTCCGCAGTACGGCGATGGGAGTGGGGCGGGGGCCTACTCGATCTCGTACAACGCGGCGGCCGACTCGATTGCTGATACCACGCCGTATCCGGGCAAGAGCGGGCAGTGCGCTTCGCCCGGCGGGATTGCGACGTGTGTGACCGACACCACGATCCAGCACGAGCTCGACCGCGTGATCCGGACCACCGACCCATCGGGTCGCGGGCTTCACGATCTGTGGTTCGTTTTCCTGCCTCCGAACGTCGACTCCTGCGACACGGCCGGCGACTGCGGCACGAACGCGTTTGCGGGGTACCACAGCCTCTCGAACCTCGGTTCCGGTCCGACGATCTACTCGCTGGTGGTCGATCCGTCGATCGAGCAGGTCCCTCCGCAGGGCACCGCTCCGGGCGGCAATCCGGAGGCCGAGGCGGCGATCAATGTCGCCACCCACGAGACGCTCGAGGCGATTACCGACCCCGAGGGCACGGGCTGGATGGACCCGGACGGGAATGAGGTGGGCGACAAGTGCGGCAACGAGGTGGGGACTCCCCTCGGCTACGCGCCGAACGGATCGCCATACAACCAGCTGATCAATGGCGACCAGTACCTGTTCCAGACGATCTGGTCAAACGCGGATCTCGGCTGTGTGCAGCAGTCCGCTCGGACGACCTCGCTTACGTTGCCTCCCTCGGTTTCGCTACGCCAGTTCAGCCCGGTGCTCTCAGGCAACATCGGTACGCCGTTGCGCGGCGTCCCTGTCCAGATGCTGCTGCTCCGCGCCGGAGCTCCGGTGGCCGGCGGTGCGACGGGCACGTCCTCATCCGGTACCTGGCGGCTGACGCTGCGATCCCCCTCCGGCGCGGCCGAGGCAGTCGGCGACGACCGCGATGTGATTCTGATCCGATACGGCAAGAACGGCCCGGCTTCCGAGGCGATCGCAACCGGATCGCCAGGCAACCCGTTCACGGCCGCCGGCTTCACCGGCTGGTTTGACCTCGACAACGGCTACCAGGTCAATTCGGCCTCAATTCAGCTCTCTCCGTGCTTCCAGGTCGGCGTGCTCGCGATAACCGTCGGCGGTGTACCCACGCAGCCTCCGGTGCAGTGGTGCAACGGCGACACGTCGGTGGCCACCGTGGCAACGCCCAGGTTGCGGATCGGAACGCCGATCCTGATGAGCAGCGCGGACGACCGCGCGCCGAGCCCCCAGAACCCGACTGGCGCGCTCGTCAGGCTGACGATCGCGCTTGGCGAGCCCGGGAGCGTCCCTGCCATCAGCAACCCCGATGTCCCGTTCGGCGGCAGCGGCTTTCCGCTGTGCGTCGCCGACCTGCGCACGCAGCGCGTCGGCTGTAGCGGGCTCGTGCCGGGCGCGCGGTATTCCCTGACCCGCCGGCGGAGCCACGTGCTGATCCGCGCCAGGGTCGGGGGCGACGGCGTCGCGCGGTTCCCGGGCTTCCGCGGTTCACCCGGCATACGGGGTGGAGATCTGCTGACCCTCCGTAACCGTGCCGGTCGTGTCCTGACAGCGCTGCATGTGGCTCACCTCCGGATCCAGCTGATAGGCCAGGAGAAGGCGGTCGCCGGTGGCACTTGCCAGCCGCTCGAATACTGGGGACCGCCAGTAACCAGTCCGCCGACGAGTCCGTTGGTCGGGAACGGCGGGGTGACGGGGCACGGCACGATCTGCCCGCCCAGAGGACGGGCGGCCGGACTGCCCGGCGCCGATCTTGCGCAGACCGACGGCATGAGTGGGGGGCAGACCCGCATTGAGCTACCGAGCCTGCTGACCACGACGCCGGCGCAAGGCGCAGTGCTCTACGGGCCATTCGTCGTGCTTGCGCAGACCGGCTTTCGAGCTCAGAACGGATCGCAGACCATCACCGGCACCCGGGTGACCCTGACGATCACCAGGGCGGGCAGCTCCCAAGCCGTATTCAACTCGGACAACGTCAATACGCTCACTGGCGCCCCGGTAACCGGCCTGGCTCCCGGCGTGTACGCGGCCAAGTGGGTGGTGACGGATGTCAACGGCGACACTCGCACGGTACGAACGCGGTTCGTCGAGCAGCCCTAGCGCGACAGCACTTTGACGAACTCCTCGAGCTGGTCGGTCCGCCAGCACTCGAACGCTGTGCAGTACTGCTCGTAGGCAGCGATCACGCTGTCGCCGTAATTCCAATAGAGACGGGGCTCCGGGTTCAGCCAGAAGGTTCGTCCGGCGCGCGCCGCAATCGCTGCGAATGCGTCCTCACGTGGCGGCCGGCCGTTTGTGCGGGCGTCACCGAGGACGATCACTGTCGCGCGCGGGTGCAGCTCATCCTCGACCAGCTCGAGGAACTCGGTCCAGACCCGCCCGTAGTCGGTGTATCCCGAGATGTCGGCGACTCCGGCGTCCTTCGAGACGGCTTCGCTCGCCGCGCGAAAGTCCCGCTCGCGCTCGAACACGTCGGTGACCTCTGAGATCCGCTCGATGAATACGAACGAGCGGAGCTTGCGAAACGCATCGTGAAGCGCGTGCAACACGCTCAGGAAGAACGTGCTCGCACTGGTGACGCTCGTCGACACGTCGCACAGGACGAAGATCTCCGGGCGCCGGGGGCGGCGTGGCCTGTACCTGAGATTGATCGGAACGCCGCCGGTCTCGAGCGACGCGCGCATCGTCCGGCGGAAGTCGACGTGGGCGTGACGGGTGTGGCCCTTCAGCTGGTGGCCCTGGGTCGCGAGCAGGCGCTTCAGCTGCGCGACGACCCGGTGCACCGCGGCCAGGTCCTGGATCGGGCCGGTGGGGAGCGCCCGATCGAGTTCGTTCAGCGGTCGTTTCGGCGGCAGCGTGGAGGTGCGCGAGATCAAGGCGCGTTCTAGCTCGCGCCGGAGATGCTTCTCGAAGGCGGCAAGGCGGTCCCGCGGGACCCCGGCGCGACGTGGGTCGTCTTCTGGCAGGTCGGGCTGGGGCTCTGTCCGCAGTCCGAGAGCCCGGCGAATCCGCTGCACGTCGACGCCCAGCACGCCGGACTCTTCGCCGCGGCCGAAGGCCGCAATCGCCAAGCGCGCAAGGTCCTGTAACGCTGCTTCGGATCCGTCACGCAGCGCGGCGGCGATCTGCTGGCGCAGAGTGTCGAGGTTGATCTCCCCCGGGCCACCGCCATCCTGATGACCATCGTCCAGGCGCCGTCTGGCGGCCTCGGCCTCCGCGGAGCGGAAGAAGAAGCGGTCGAACACAAGCTCGAACACGTGGCGGTCCTGCTGGGACTTCGCGAGGGTCGCAGCGAGCGCTTCCTTGAAGTCCTCCCGGTTGGCCCAGGCCACGTGGCCGAGCGCCTCGAACGCGTCGAGGATCTCAGAGGTCCCGATCGCTACTCCTTCGGCGCGAAGGTCCTCGGCGAGTGCGAGCACCTGCCCGGAGAAGCCGCCCGGACCCCTTGCGGGAATGCCCAGTGCCGGCGTCGCAGGACTCACGCGGCGTCCGCGTCGGTGTCCGTACGAGCGAGCTTTACGCCGACTCGCGCGGCGACGGTATCGAGGTCGCTGCGGTGCTTGACGATCACGCTCATCGTCTGCGCGAACGTGGTCTGATCGATGTCGTCGGCACCCAGCAGCATCAGCGCGCGCGCCCAGTCGATCGACTCGGCGATGCTGGGCGGCTTCTTCAGGTCGAGCTCGCGGACGTCGCGGATGATCTCGACGAGCTTCCGGGCGATCACCTCATCGAGGGCCGGGACGTGCAGGCGCACGATCTCGAGCTCGTGCTCGAGCGCCGGGTAGTCGAGCCAAAGGTAAAGGCAGCGTCGCTTCAGCGCCTCGGTCAGCTCCCGTGTGTTGTTGGAGGTCAGCAGCACCACGGGCAGGGTCCGCGCCTCGATCACGCCAAGCTCGGGAATCGAGATCTGGAAGTCGGATAGGAGCTCGAGCAGCATCGCCTCGAACTCCTGGTCGGTCTTATCGATCTCGTCGATCAGCAGCACGACGGGATCCTCCGAAGCGATCGCGGTCATCAGGGGCCGGGCGAGTAGGAACTCCTCGCCGAATATGTCCTCCTGGACGTCCTGCCAACCGGCCGTCTGGGCCTCGGTCTGGATCCGAAGCAACTGCTTGCGGTAGTTCCACTCATAGAGCGCCTTGGCTTCGTCGAGGCCCTCGTAGCATTGAAGCCGCACCAGCCGCCGGCCCAAGTACTTTGCCAGCGCCTTGGCGAGCTCTGTCTTACCGACCCCGGCGGGCCCCTCCACGAGTACGGGCTTGCCGAGCTTCGCGGCCAGGAATGACACGAGCGCGGTCGCCTCGCCCGGGAGGTAGCCGACCGCCCTGAGGCCGCTGGCGAGGTCGTCGACGGTGGTGGGCTGGCTGTCGGTCATGGGCCGGGTCGCCGGATGAAATATATGGTCTCGGTCTTGCTCGCCCTGGCGGTCACGATCAAGTCCTCTCACCTCGGCCTGTTCGCTGGCGTGATCGCGCTCGGATTCGTGGTGGGGACCTTCGGCCACATCATCCGCTCGCGGGGGCTGATTCTCACAGGGATCCTCGTGATCGCACTCGCGAGCAGCTTCTACGTGTTTGGGCTCGAGCCCGGTGGGGGTTAGTGTCCCGAGCCGGCTCGAGACACTACTTACGCCCTTCGAAGCCTTCCTCGTCCAGCGGGATCGTCAACTGCTCGTCGCTTGAGCTCGATCGCGGCTGCGTCGGCTGTGTCGGCTGCGTCGGTGGTGCGGGGGTGGCGCCTCGCGACCTGCGCTCGGCGCGCTCGATCCTGAGCGTCGGGGGATCCTCCGGGACGACCGACGGTCCGAACCGCGGATCGCGCGTGACCCGAGTGGTGGCGTCCCGGACGACCCGCTCGGTCGCTGGGGCACCCGCCGCAACTGGGCGTGGTGACCTAGCCCTGCGGCTGCGTGGGGCCGGATCTCCACGCTCGGGCGCAAACGCCTCCTCACCCGGCAGCGGTGGCTCGGGCTGGTTAACGGCCCGGATCCTCGAGCCGGCGTACGCAAGTAGCCCCGCTACACCAAGCGCAACGAAGATGCCCCACTCAACTCCCGATGTGGTCGCTCCCGGGCCGGTCACCTGGGTGCCCTGCTTATCGAAGATCCTCCAGACGATCAGCAGCGAGGTCCAGACCCCGGCGGCCGTGATCACTCCGCCGTCGCCACCGGGCAGGTGAAACGCGCGGCCCTGAGCTCGCTTATAGAGCAGTGTCACCACGCCCGCCGCGACAAGGAGCACCGCTGCCTCGACGAACGAGAACGCTCCCCAGCCCGTCAGCGCAGCACTTCTCTCCTCTAGCGTCGCGGCCCTCCCGGTGGCGATCACGGTCTCCTGGTACCAGGGAAGGAACAACGTGACGAACAGCCCAACCGCGGCCATCGCTGCGAGCCGGCGATCCGGCGCGAGCGCCTGCCATGTCCGCGCGACCCCGGTCGCACGCACGGCGCCCCGATCACTCGGGGGGTGAGAGGTGCGCCTCACGCGCCGATTGTAGGCCCCACTGAACCCGGTGCCGACCGACTGGAGGCGGTTCGCTCGGCGGGCCGTGTACCGCGCGATCGGCGCCGCGAAGGCAACCGAGATCCGGCTGGTAGATTCGGCCAGCTCTGATGAACGATTGGGTGCGGAGATTGCTTAGGGCCGGCGTCGCGCCCGCGATGTGTGTATTCGCCGTCGCCGGCTGCGGGAGCTCCAGCAACCTCGCGGGCAAGCTCCTCCAGCAAACCTTCACCGGCCATCACACGACCTCGAGCGGTGTCCTCGATGTCGAGGTCGCTCTCGATCCCTCGCCCTCGACAACGCTCAAGGGACCGATCACGTTCACCTTCGGCGGCCCCTTTCAGACAACCGGTCCGGGGACGCTCCCGCAGTCGAACTTCAACCTCGGGGTGGGCGGTCCTGGCTTCGGCGGTTCGATCGGATTCCTGTCCACGGGGAGCGCCGGATACGTCGTGCTGAAGGGAGCCGGCTATCAGCTTCCGCAGGCGAGCTACGCGCGTCTGGAGTCCAGCTTCGCGGGCGCTGCGGCCCCATCGGCGGGCGGTCTGATCAGTCGCCTCGGCTCCGCGGTGACGAATCCGGTCGTCGTCGGCCAGGAGCTGATCGGGGGGGCGGAGACGATCCACATCCGAGCGAAGGTGAACGTCCCGGTGGTGCTTGCCGACCTCAGCACGATTCTGCGGCGGGCATCGTCGCTCGGAGTGTCCGCGGCGGGCGGTCTGCGCGGCGGCCTGTCGGCGGATGCTCAGCGGCGGATCGCAGCGGAGATCAGGAATCCAACGTTCGAACTCTGGACCGGCGCCCACGACAAGACCCTCCGGAGGCTCGAGATCGGCGCCACGCTCCCGGTCTCCGGCCAGGTCGCGCAGCTACTCGGATCGACGTCGGTCGACCTGGACCTCAGCGTCCAGTACAGCCAGCTGAATGAGCCGCAGACGATCGCGGCTCCAGACACGGTTCGCCCGTACTCAGAGCTCGCATCCAGACTGCGCGCTCTGGAGCACTCGCTGCAAGGCTCGATCGTCAGTGGCCAGCTGCCCACCAGCGCTGCAGCTGGCTCTACCGGCGCGAGCACCGCGACGAGCACCGCGGAGCCGGTCCTGAAGTACAGCGAGTGCATCGAGGCCGCGGGCAAAGACCTCGCCAAGATGCAGAAGTGCGCGCCGCTGCTTGCCGGTCAGTAGCCGGCAGCGTCGCGGGCCCAGCTACTCGCTGCTCACTTCCTCCGGATCTACCTCGAGCTGTTCCTCGAATTCCTCGTCGTCCTCGTTGCCGCGGTCGTGGCTCACCTGGAAGGTCTCGAGCAGCTCGTCGCGGCGGGCCTCGTCGACGGGCGTCTCGTCGGCGATCAGGACCCAGTCGGCGCCCTCGTACTCCTCCATGTTGAAGATCTCGGCATCGAGCTCGGGGGAGTCGTCGACGACGACAAGCACCTCGGTCTGAGGGTTGAAGTACGTCCCCGGACGGTTGATCAGCTCCTCGAGCTCAAACTTGCGTGCGTCGGCCATGGCCGCTCAGCGTACCTTGAAACCGTCTCCGCCGGAAGGATCGTGATCCCCGGCACCAGTCAGTCGCGCGATCTCACGCCCGACCTCGCGATCGACATCGAGTGGAGGTTTGCCAGACCTGACCAGCCTGTCAGAGCGAGCGATAACCAAGTCCCGGATCTCGGTGCGCAGCTCGGTATCCACGTCTGCGCGCGGGACGCTGCGCGCTCGGCGCAGCCTCGATATCTCCTCCTCAACGTCGAGCGCGTGCTCCCCGCGGCGCTCTCGCCGGGCGTTGCGCGCGAGGAGTAGCTCGCGGATCTCCTCATCCGCCGCCGCGGAGCCCGCCGGCGGTTCCGATGACTGGGCCCGTTCACTCTCGAAAGTCAGACCGTCCTTGCCGTAGTCCTCCCACGTCCTGCGGCCAAACAGGAGGACCAGGAAGGCGATCACGACAGCCGCGGCACAGACGATGAGGACGACGGTCCCAAATGCGGCGTGCATCCCGGTAAGTGTGGCGCAGGCACGCCGCCAGTCTTGTCCAGGCGCCAGCCACTCTTGTCTAGGCGCCAGCCAGTCTTGTCCAGGCGCCGCCAGTCTTGTCCAGGCGCCGCCAGTCTTGTCCAGGCGCCGCCAGTCTTGTCCCAGGCGCCGCCCGAACGGTCCGCTACTCTAGTCGTTGACTGACTAGTCAATCGGACGCTTGCACAGGGAGACATCCACCGTGGTTGATTTCACGCTCACCGAAGAGCAGAAGAGCATCCAGGAGATGGCGCACGACTTCGCCGAGAAGGAGATCCGGCC
>JALYZY010000222.1 GCA_030948665.1 Actinomycetota bacterium
GGCCTGCTCACGCACGTCTCGAACCTCTATTACACCGAGCCTGGGCTACGGCTGTGCGCCCGGCTGGCCGAGAGCTCGCTGGGCGGAAAAGTGTTCCTGACCAACTCCGGAGCCGAGGCGAATGAAGCGGCGATCAAGCTTGCCCGCCGGGCGCGGCCCGGGGGGAAGCTCGTGGTGCTCCAGGATGCATTTCACGGGCGCACACTCGGTGCGCTCTCGGCGACTCCTCAGGAAGCCAAGCAGGCTCCGTTTGCGCCGCTCGTGCCTGGTTTCGTGGTCGTCAGGAAGGACCCGGAAGCGCTCACGCTGGCGGTCGATGTGCAGACCGCCGCGGTGCTGCTCGAGCCGATCCAGGGGGAGAGCGGGGTCCATGTGCTGAGCGAGGAGCTGCTGCGAGCCGCGCGCGAGGCGTGCGACCGCACAGGCGCCGCGCTGATCCTCGACGAGGTTCAGTGCGGGATGGGTCGAACCGGAACGCTGTGGGCCTATGAGCAGACCGGCATCGTCCCCGACGCGCTGACCACCGCCAAGGCGCTTGGAGGAGGCCTGCCGACCGGGGCGCTCGTAACCGGAGCACGGCTCGCCGACGCGCTGCAGCCCGGCGACCACGGGTCGACGTTCGCCGGCGGCCCGGTGACCGCGCGCGCGGCGCTGGCGGCGCTCGAGATCTGCTCTGACCCGTCGCTGCTCGCTGGCGTCCGGGAGAACGGTGAGCGGCTCGCGGCCGGTCTCGCTGAGCTGCCGGGGATCGTGGAAGTGCGCGGCCGAGGTCTGATGCTTGCGATCGACCTGAGCTCGGGTCATGACGCGCCCGATCTCGCCCGTCGCGCGCTCCTCGAGCAACGACTGGTGGTGAACGCCACGGGACCCGCCACGATCCGCCTGGAGCCGCCGCTGGTGGTCACCGAGGGCGAGATCGACGAGGCACTCGCGCGGCTCGGGACGATGCTGGCGTGAGCTCTCCGGACTTTGTCCTCCCCGAGGAAATGAGCATCGAGGGCGCCCGGGACGCGATGGAATCCGTGCTTGATGCCCGGTGGGGTCCTCTGCGGAGAGGCGACTGCACGTTCTACGACACGTTTGACGGCCGGCTCTACGCCGCCGGGCTGTCCCTGGTGTACGAGCATGAGCAGCTGGCGCTGGTTGAGCTCGAGTCCGGCGTCGTTCGGGCCCGAATGCGGACGGCAGCACCGGTGCGGCCGCTGTCTGCGGGTGACCTCGACGCGAGGGCGCTCCGACAGGCGCTGGCGCCGATCATCGACGTTCGCGCGTTGCTGCCACTCGCGCAGCTCGAGATCGCCGAGCGGGGTCTCGCGCTGCTCGACGGCGAGGGCAAGACGGTGGTCCGCGCGTCGCTGAGCCAGCCGGTGGTCTTGGGCGGTGCGACCGAACGCCCTGAACTTCCCCCGCGACTCGCGCTGACGGGCGTCCGCGGATATGACGATGAGTTGGGGCACGTGCGCCGCGTGCTCGAGCGGGAGCTCGGTTTCAGGCCCGCAGCGCAACCGCTGGTTGCCGAGGCGGTCACAGCCGCTGGCGGGGCGCCCGGAGGTATCTCCTCGCGGATCGACGCTGCGATCCGCTATGAGGAGCGAGCGGACAGCGCTGTAGTCGCTGTGCTGAAGCGCTTGCTCGAGGTGATCGAGGCCAATCTTGAAGGCACGATCGCCGACCTCGATCCCGAGTTCCTGCATGACCTGCGAGTCTCGGTGCGGCGCTCGCGGTCGGTTCAGGACGAGCTGAGGGGTGTCTTCCCCCCGGCTGAGCTTGCTCACTACCGCGCCGAGTTTCGTTGGCTCGCGCAGATCACCGGAGACCCGCGCGACCTCGATGTTCATGTGCTGCAGTTCGACGAATACCGCCGCAGGCTCCCGGACCCGAAGTACGCCGAGCTCGACCCACTGCTCGAGGTGCTTCGCGCGCGCCGCCGGGACGAGCGCGATCAGATGGTGCTGTCGCTCACCGGCGAGCGAGCGGCATCGCTGCTCTCGGGATGGTCGATGTTTCTGTCAGGCGTCGAGGCCATGCCCGACGATTCGCGTCCCGACGCCGCCCGGCCGATCGGCGAGCTGACAGGGGAGCGGATCCGAAAGGCCTACGAGCGGCTGCTGAGAATGGGCGGAGCGATCGATGAGGCAAGCCCGGCGGAGGCCTACCACGACCTCAGAAAGAAGGGCAAGCAGCTGCGCTACATGCTCGAGCTGTTCGCTGTCCAGCTGCACCCGGGCGACGGAGTTACGCAGATGCTGAGGGCGCTGAAAGGGATCCAGGACACGCTCGGCCGCCACCAGGACCGCGAGCTCCAGGCAGCGATGCTCACCGCGCTCAGCGACGAGGTTGCCCGGCTGCCGAGCGGTCCGCGGGCCCTGATGGCGACAGGTGTGCTGGTCGAGCGGCTTGGCGAACAGGCGCTCGACGCACGCCGAGATTTCGCCGAGCGCTTCGCTACGTTCGCGTCCAAGCGTCAACGTCAGCTCCTAAGGCAGACATTCGGGTGACCCGGGTTCTCGCCACCTATAACATCAAGGGGGGTGTAGGCAAGACCTCGGCCGCGGTCAACCTCGCCTACCTTGCGGCGCGCCAGGGTGCGCCCACGCTTCTGTGGGATCTCGACCCACAGGGCGCCTCAACGTATCTCTTCCGGATAAGGCCGAAGGTACGCGGCGGGGGGCGCAAGCTGGTGGCGCGCAAGAGCGACGTCAGCAATCTGGTCAAGGGGACCGATCATCCGGGTCTCGATCTGCTGCCTGCTGACTTCTCCTACCGGCACATGGACCTCGCGCTCGATGCGTTCAAGCGGCCTACGCGAGCACTCGCGAAGGTGCTCGCGCCCCTGCACAGGGAGTACGACTACATCTTCCTCGACTGCCCGCCCAGCATCTCGCTCGTGTCCGAGAGCGTGTTCGATGCCGCCGACGCCCTGCTTGTGCCAGTTGTTCCGGCGACCCTCTCGTCGCGAACGTTCGAGCAGCTGGAGCACATTGTCGACGGCCAGCAGGGGGGCGGACCGCACATCCTCGCGTTCTTCTCGATGGTCGATGCGCGCAAGAAGCTCCATCGCGAGATCATGGCCCAGCTCCGCGCTGAGCGCCCGAACGTACTCAGCGCCACGATCCCTAACTCGGCCGAGATAGAGCGGATGGGGATCAAGCGCGACGTCGTTGCGGCGTGGGCGCCAGACGGGCGGGCGGCGATGGCGTATCGCGCGCTGTGGAGAGATGTCCGCGATCGGCTGGTGCCGGGTTAGCCCGCTGGAGACAGCAGCCCACCATCTACGGCGGGGTGCCCGAGATGACCGTCACGGCGCTGGGGTTGTAAACATGGCAACAACCTCAATGAAGGGGGCGGGTTCGGCCTCGGCGGCTCTTGGTCCTGTGAGCGCCCGGAGCCGTGTGGACGGTGCGACAAACGTCGGATTCGACGACGAGCGTGCCGCGCTACCCACACCAGAGGAGGGTGGTGCGCCACGCACGGCCCAGGAGGTGGAGCTTGACGCACTAGCCACGCGAATACGCCCTGTTCGTCGCGACGAAGTTCAGGGTGACCCGGATATAGACCACATTGCCCCTGCACCGATGACGAGTCTTGCCGCGGCGCTCGCGGCCTCGGCAGCGCCGCGCTAGCTACGCTGCCGCGGATGGTTCACTTCGAGCTCCAGCAGCACACCTCATACGTCGCCGACCCATCGGAGGTCGGCCGGGTACTGCTGCTCTACAGCGGTGGCCTCGACACGAGCGTGATGCTCAAGTGGATTCAGGATCACTATCAGGCCGAGGTCGTCGCGCTGACCGTCAACCTCGGCCAGCCAGGCGAGGACTACGAGGTGATCCGGGGCAAAGCGCTCCAGCTGGGCGCCGTCGACTGCGCCGTGGTCGATGCGCGGGAGGAATTCGCCACCGAGTACGTCGCCCGGGCGATCAAGGCGAACGCGATCTACGGCTCCGGGTATCCGCTGTTCACGGCACTCGGGCGGCCTCTGATCGCCAAGCTCGCCGTCGACTACGCCCGCTCGCATGGCTGCGACACGATCGCCCATGGGTGCACCGGCAAGGGGAACGACCAGGTCCGGATCGAGGCGACGGTACTCACCCTGGCTCCTGAGCTGAAGCTGATCGCCCCTGTTCGCACCTGGCGGATGGGGCGCGACGAGGAGGCCGAGTACGCCCGAGCGCACGGAATTCCGGTGAAGGGCGGGACCGAGCAGGCGCCCTACTCGATCGACGACAACCTGTGGGGCCGATCCAGTGAGGGTCGGTGGATCGAGCAGCTCGATCACGCACCGGAAGAGGACGTGTTCCAGCTCGTCACGCCGCCGGAGCAGGCGCCGGATGAGCCCGAGGTGGTGAGCATCGACTTCGAGCGCGGGTTGCCCGTCGCGTTGAATGGGGAGCGCATGGGCCTGGTCGCGCTTCTCGAACGCGCGGGCGAGATCGGTGCCCGCCATGGAGTCGGGATCGTCGATCAGATCGAGGACCGGATCGTCGGGCTGAAGGTCCGCGACGTCTACGAGGTCCCGGCTGCGGCGATTGTTCTGCCGGCCCACCAAGAGCTCGAGCGGCTGGTCGGCACGATCCACCAGAACCAGGCCAAGCCGGAGCTCGACCGCAGGTGGGCCTACCTCGTGTACGCGGGCCTCTGGTGGGAGCCCCTGCGCTCGGACCTCGACGCCTATATGGACGCAGTCAACTACCAGGTCACCGGGACGATCGGGATAAAGCTGTACAAAGGCTCGGCCCGGGTGGTCACGCGGAGCTCTCCGAACGCGGTCTACGACGCGCAGCTGGCGACCTTCGCCGAGTCCGGCGGACTGTTCTCGCAGTCGGCCTCACCGGGGTTCATCGAGCTGTGGTCGCTTCAGTCGCGGATGGCCTGGCGCGTGAGACATCCCGGGGATGGGTAGGCATCTGACATGGGTTACAAGACTCTTGGCTTCATTGTCTGGAAAGGCGGCAAGTTCTTCCTTCGCCGGCGCTTTCCTGGAGCGCCGCGCAAGCTCGCGATGCTGGGCGTTGGCGGGACGCTCGTGGCTGCGGGCGTAGCCGGCGGTCTGGCCGCCGCGGTGCGCCACCGCGCGTCGGGCTGAGCGTCCGGCGCGCAGCGTCAGACACGCCTGCCCAGCACACGAAGCGCCGCCCTCTGAAGGAATCCCGCGCGGCCGCCGGCGCGCGCTCGGTGGCTGCTGCCCGGGAACCTTCTTCGGCCCGTTCGGGCCCACCCCATTCGGTCCCAATCAGTTCTGGGGCACGCTGCGTCAGCCGATCTTCCAGCGAGTCAACGGTCACCGGAAAGTGGTCGGTTCGAAGCAGTCCATCGCTGCTTCCTACCGCGTTCTCGATCACCACGCTGGCGGTGACCTGCTCCGTCAGGTAGCCACGGGAGGAGACTGACGCCGCGGGCGCCCGGTCTGAGGAGCCTTACCGTTGCGGGAGCCTTACCGTTACGGGAGCCTTACCGTTACGGGAGCCCGCCGCGGCGGGCTCCCGCCCCATGCCCGCACGGAGCGCATAAACCTGCCTCGGCGGCTCGCTTGTGTCCGCCTCGGTGCCTATGCTCGGATTTCTTTTCATGAGCTCCTCCTGCGCCCATCTGCACGTCCATTCCGAGTACTCGCTGCTCGACGGGGCGTGCAAGATCGAAGCGCTTGCGGGGCGGGCCGCTGCTTTCGGCCAGCCCGCGCTCGGGCTCACCGACCACGGCGTGATGAACGGGGCGGTCGAGATGTTCACCGCCTGCCGCAAACACGGCGTCAAGCCGATCCTCGGCTGCGAGGCCTACGTCGTCGACGATCATCTCCGGCGGGCGCCTGGGCGGCTGGACCGTTTCCACCTGACGCTGCTGGCGGAGACGCCGGCCGGTTATCGCAACCTCGTCAAGCTGTCCTCAGCGGGCTTTCTGGAGGGTTATCAGCGCGGCAAGCCCTCGGTGGACCTTGAGCAGATCGGAGCTCATGCCGGAGGCGTGATCGCCCTCACCGGCTGCTTGCAGTCGCGCTTCTGCCAGCTCCTGCTCGACGGCCGTCCGGCTGAGGCTCGGGCGCATGCGGAGGAGCTGATCGGCGCCTTCGGCTCCGACAGCGTCTATTTCGAGGTGCAGAAGAACGGACTTGCACCGCAGGAGAAAGCTAACGAGGGGATCGTGGAGATCGCGAAGGCGCTGCACCGGCCGATCGTCGGGACCGGCGACGTTCACTACCTGCGCCGGGAGGACTACCACCATCACGCGGCGCTGCTCTGCGTGCAGACGAAGTCGACGATGTCGCAGCCCAAGATCAGCTTCGACACCAACGAGTTTTATCTGCGCTCGAACGACGAGATGGCACAAGCGTTCGCACAGTGGCCGGAGGCGATCGCCTCGACTCTCGAGATCGCCGAGCGTTGCGACGTCGAGCTCGAGCTAGGCCGTCAGCTGATCCCGCGCTACACAACCCCCGATGGCGCCAGCGAGGGGGATTACCTGCGAGCGCTCGTTCAGGAAGGACTTCGCTTCCGCTACGGCAATCCCCCTCCCGCGGGCGCACTCGAGCGCGCCGACTACGAGCTGTCGGTGATCGATCGGATGGGGTTCAGCGGCTACTTCCTGATCGTCTGGGACTTCGTCAAGTACGCCAAGGACTCCGGCGTGGCGGTCGGGCCGGGACGAGGCTCGGCGGCCGGCTCACTCGTGGCGTATGCGCTTCAGATCACCGACGTCGACCCGCTGCGCTACGACCTCATGTTCGAACGCTTCCTGAACCCCGAGCGCGTTTCGATGCCCGATATCGACATCGACTTCTCGGTGCGCGGGCGCGATCGGGTGATCCGCTACGTGACCGACAAGTACGGCAAGGAATCGGTAGCGCAGATCGTCACCTTCGGCAAGATGTTCCCCCGCGCCGCGACGCGCGACGCCGCGCGCGTCCTCGGCCATGACTACGGCGCCGGGGACCGGCTGGCGAAGCTGATCCCTGACCCGATCATGGGCCGGCCGCCGAGCTTCGAGGATTGTCTGAAGCCGGGTCAGCCGCTGCGCGGCGAGGTCGACCGCGACCCGGTCGCCAAACAGATCGTCGACGTCGCACGCGGCCTCGAGGGCATCGTCCGGAACTCGTCGATCCATGCGGCGGCGGTGGTGATCGCCGACCGACCGCTCACCGACATCGTGCCTCTGCAGATCGCCGACGCGGGAGTCGACGAGAACGGCGAGCGGTCGTTCCGGATGGTTACCCAGTTCACGATGAAGCCGATCGAGCAGATCGGCCTGCTCAAGATGGATTTTCTCGGTCTCCGGAACCTCGACGTCATCGAGGACGCACTCGATATCGTCGAGCGCTCGACGGGCGAGCGGCCCGATATGACGACGCTGCCGCTAGATCACGCCCCGACCTACGAGATGCTGGCTCGCGGCGATTCAATCGGCGTGTTCCAGTTCGAGTCCGAGGGCATGCGCGAGGCGCTCAAGAAGGTCAAGCCGACCGAGTTCGACGACCTGGTCGCGCTCAATGCGCTCTATCGCCCCGGCGCGATTGACCAGATCCCGACCTACGCGCGTGGTAAGCATGCGCCGGATTCGATCTCCTACCCCGACGAGCGCCTGCGGGCGATCCTCCAGGCGACCAAAGGGGTGATCCTCTATCAGGAACAGGCGATGCGGATCGCGACCGAGATCGCCGGCTTCAGCGGTGCCAAGGCGGACGACCTGCGCAAGGCGATCGGCAAGAAAAACCGCGAGGCGATGGCGACGCTCAAGCCCGAGTTCGTCGCCGGCTGCCGAGCTTCTGGTACCAGCGAGCGGGTCGTCGAATGGCTGTGGACGATCAACGAGAAGTCGGCCGACTACAGCTTCAATCGCGCCCACGCGGCCTGCTACGCGCTGATCGCATACCGCACCGCCTGGCTCAAGTCCAACTATCCGGCGGAGTACATGGCAGCGCTGATCTCCTCGGTGATGGACACCAAGGACAAGGTTCCTTTCTTCGTCGCCCAGGCCGAGCAGATGGGCATCGGGATCCTGCCGCCGGACGTGAACCTCTCAGATCACGAGTTTGTGGTCGTCGACCGGAACATTCGCTTCGGCCTGGACGCCGTCAAGGGCGTCGGCTACCAGGCGGTCGAATCAATCAAGCGTGCGCGCCAGGAGGGAGGTCCGTTCCGGGACCTGTGGGATTTCTGCTCCAAGGTCGACGGTCGCGCGGTCAACAGGAAGGCGATCGAGGCTCTGATCAAGTGCGGCGCTTTCGGGTCGACCGGCGCGACGCGGAAGGGGATGCTCACCGTTCTCGAGCAGGCCCAGGGCGCCGGCCAGAAAGCTCAGCAGGACGCCCTGATCGGCCAGGGGTCGATCTTCGACCTTGCGGTCGCTGGGGCAGACGGGGCTGCGGACGCTCGCGCGGTCGCCTCGCCGGTGTTCGCCACGCCGAGCCATGCTCCAATCCCGGCGATCGAGTTCGACCGCGCTGAGCTGCTGGCGGCCGAGAAGGAGGCGATTGGCCTGTTCATCTCGGCCCATCCGCTCAAGGACGTCGACGTCGCGCTTCGCTCCCGCGTGCAGTGCACGCTGGTGGAGCTCGCCGAGCGCCGTGACGGGGATTGGGTGACCGTCGGCGGGATGATCTCCGAGACCAAGCGGATCCGCACCAAGAAGGGCGACCCGATGATGTTCGCGACTCTCGATGACCTCGATTCGTCGGTCGAATTGCTCGTGTTCGGCAAGGCGCTCGCCGAGAGCGAACAAGCGCTGCAGCGCGACTCGATCGTGCTGGTCCGGGGCCGCGTCGACCACAAGGATCGGGACAAGACCTGTCTCGTGGCTCAGCAGATCGAACGCTTCGAGCCGAGCCCGGAGGAAGTCCAGGCAGCGCACGAGCAGGAGGCTCGCGTTGTCAGGGTGCCGGAGTCACTGCGCCTGCGGCTCGATGCGACAGCCTTGCCGGCATCGACGCTCGGCGAGCTGAAGGATCTGCTGGCCGGGTTTCCAGGCGAGGCCGAGGTGGTGATCGAGCTGCGCACCTCGGTTGGCCAGCGGCGTCTGAAGCTCGGGCGAGACTTCCGAGTCAGCCG
>JALYZY010000227.1 GCA_030948665.1 Actinomycetota bacterium
CGCTTACTCGGGCGAGCAGGAGTACTTCCGTCCGAACTTCTTCACCAACACCCAGGACATCCTGCACGCCTACCTCCAGCACGGAGGCCCGGCGGCTTTCGAGGCGAGGCTCGTGCTCGCCACGACGCTGAGCCCCACTTACGGCATCTACTCAGGGTTCGAGCACTTCGAGAACACCCCGCTCAGAGAGGGGTCTGAGGAGTACCTGAACTCCGAGAAGTACGAGATCAAGAACCGCGATCTCGATGGGCCGCTGCTTCCGATGATCGCCCGGCTGAACTACATCCGCCGTGAGAACGCGGCGCTGCAGGAACTCTCGAACATCACGTTCCTCGAGACGGCCAACGAAGCGCTGATCGCCTACGCCAAGCAGACGGATCACAACACGCTGATCGTCGTCGTCAACATCGACCCCCATCAGGGGCAGGAGGGAATCGCCCTCGTTCCGGCCAGCCTCGGCACGCCCCCGAGCTTCACCGCCCACGATCTCCTGACTGACGAGCGCTACCAGTGGCGGATCGGGCCGAACTTTGTTCGCCTGGAGCCCGGCGTCCGGCAGGCGCACCTCATCCGGGTCGAGGGCTGATGAGTACCGGGCCGCCGACTCTCACTCACATCATCGCCGCCGAGCGCCCGGAGCTGCGCACCGCCCCCGCGCACGATCCGGTCACCGCGGCCCATGCCCAGACCCGTCAATGGGTCGAAGCCGAGCCGCTGTGGTTCAAGCGCGCGGTGTTCTACGAGATCCACATCCGAGGGTTCTATGACGCCAACGGCGACGGGTCCGGCGACTTCCGCGGCCTGACCGAGAAGCTCGACTACCTCCAGTGGCTCGGGATCGACTGCATCTGGCTGCTGCCGTTCTACGACTCGCCGCTTCGCGACGGGGGCTATGACATCTCGGATTTCGAGAAGGTGCACCCGGACTACGGAACCGTCGACGACGTCCACGAGCTGATCACCGCCGCCCACGCCCGCCGGATCCGCGTGATCGCTGACATGGTGATGAACCACACCTCGAGCGACCACCCGTGGTTCCAGGAGTCCCGCTCTAGCCCGGACTCACCCAACCGCGACTGGTACGTCTGGTCTGAGACGAACGACCGCTACCCCGACGCGCGAATCATCTTTGTCGACACCGAGGCCTCCAACTGGACATGGGATCCCATCGCCGGGGCGTACTACTGGCACCGTTTCTTCTCCCACCAGCCCGACCTCAACTACGACAACCCGGAGGTCCAGGAGGAGATGCTGAAGGTCCTGGGCTTCTGGCTGGACCTCGGGCTCGATGGTTACCGGCTCGACGCGGTCCCGTATCTGTTCGAGCGCGAGGGGACCAACTGCGAGAACCTGCCCGAGACTCATGAGTACCTGAAGCGCGTCCGGCGCGAGGTCGACGAGAACTATCCCGACAGGGTGCTCCTGGCGGAGGCCAACCAGTGGCCGACGGATGTCGTGCAGTACTTCGGTGGCGGCGAGGAATGTCACATGGCGTTCCACTTCCCGGTGATGCCGCGCATGTTCATGGCCGTCCGGCGCGAGGAGGCGGTGCCGATCTACGAGATCCTCGAGCGCACGCCGCCGATCCCGGAGACCTGCCAGTGGGGCTTGTTCCTGCGAAACCACGACGAGCTGACGCTCGAGATGGTCACGGACGACGAGCGCGACTACATGTACAACGAGTACGCCAAGGACCCGCGGATGAAGCTGAACCTCGGAATCCGGAGGCGGCTCGCGCCGCTGCTCGACAACGGCCGTGACGAGATCGAGCTGATGACCGCGATCCTGTTCTCATTGCCGGGCTCGCCGGTCCTCTACTACGGCGATGAGATCGCAATGGGCGACAACGTGTTCCTGGGCGACCGGGACGGAGTGCGCACTCCAATGCAGTGGACCGTCGACCGAAACGGCGGCTTCTCCCGCGCTGACTTTGCGCAGCTGTACGCACCGCCGCTGATGGACCCGGTGTACGGCTTTCAAGCCGTCAACGTCGAGGCGCAGCTGCGCACCGCCACCTCGCTGTTGCGCTGGGTCCATCGCTTCATCGCCCTGCGCAAGGAGCATCCCGTGTTCGGCTTTGGCACCTACGAGCCGATCGAGCCCTCCAACCCGCGGATCTTCGCCCACATGCGCCGCTTTGAGGACGACCTGGTGCTGTGCGTCCACAACGTCGCTCGCTCCGCACAGGCGGTCGAGCTCGACCTGCGCGAGTACGCGGGCCGCTACCCGGTCGAGCTGTTCGGCCGCTCGCGCTTCCCACGGATCGGCGAGCTTCCGTACCTGCTGACCCTGGCTCCACGTGGGTTCTACTGGTTCGAGCTTGTCGTCGACGAGGAGGAGGACGGCGATGAGTGAGCCGCTTCAGCTCTCGCCCGACGAGGTTCGGCGGTGCATGGACGAGGAGAGCCTGCGAAATTGGATCGCCGAGCAGCGCTGGTATGCATCGAAGTCCCGCTCGGTGAGCGGGATCGAGGTCGTCGAGGGGATCCTGGTGGGCGAGGACCCACTGCTGTACCTGGCGCTCGTCCAGACCCGGTTTGCGACGGGGACGCACGAGCTCTACCAGCTGCCGCTGGGGCTAGCGCCGACCGGCTCGCGGAGCCGCCTGCCGCATCCGATCGCCAGTACCGACGGATGGACGGCCTACGACGCGCTGGATGATCCGAATCGGCTCGTTCAGCTGGTGCTGCGGATGGACGACGAGGCTGAGATCGAAGCCTCCGAGGGGACCTTCAGCTTCCACCTGGCAGACGGGCCGTCTGGGCTCTCCACGGGGGCGGGCGCCCGACCGATGGGGGTCGAGCAATCGAACTCCTCTCTGGTGATCGAGAACGAGGTCGCGCTCAAGATCTTCCGGAAGCTCGAGCCCGGAATCAACCCGGAGCTCGAGATGCTCCGCTTCCTGACCGCCCACGGCTTTCGCAACATCGCTCCGCTGTGCGGTTGGTACGACTACGACGGGCACGCACTGGCTGCGACGCTCGGGGTCGCTCAGCAATTCCTGTCCGATGCGGTGGGCGGCTGGGAGCTGGCGCTCGAGGAGGCCGAGAGTGCCCCGGATGCCTTTCTCGAGCGGCTGGACAGCCTGGGGGCGGTCACCGCCCAGATGCATACCGTGCTCGCTTGTAACGCGGGGGACCCGGCATTCGCGCCGGAGGAGCCGAGCCAGGAAGCGCTATCGCTGCTGACTGCGACGATCGACGAGGACATCGAGTGGATCTTTCTACGGCTGCCCGATGACGAGCGGATAGCGCCGATCGCCGGTCGCGGTCAGGACGTTCGCGAGCGCCTGGCGGCGCGCGCTCAGATCGGGGTGAGCGGCCGCGTGATCCGCACCCACGGCGATTATCACCTGGGACAGACGCTGTATACGCCCGAGGGATGGGTGATCATCGATTTCGAGGGCGAGCCGGCGCGTGCGCTTCCGGAGCGCCGGCAGAAGCGCTCGCCACTGCGCGACGTGGCGAGCATGCTGCGCTCGTTCGCATATGTGGCTTCCGCGGTAGAGATACTCAGAGGCGGCAAGTCGGCGCCCGAGTTCGAGCAGCACGCGCGGGAGCGATTCCTCGAGCGCTACTTCGCCGAGGTCGATCCGACGCTGTTGCCGGCCGGCGAGGCTGCGATTCGCAACCTGCTGTCGATATTCGAGCTCGAGAAGGCGATCTACGAACTCAGGTACGAGCTCGACAACAGACCGGATTGGATCTCGATTCCGGTCGCGGGGATCAGAAGGCTGCTGGAGGTGGCATGAGCAAGACAACACCCACGCCGAAGCCTGCCGGACGGCGCCCGCAAGGGCCCGATACGGCGCGCGCCGCCTCGCCCGCTCAGGATCTCGAGGCCCTCGTCCACCGTACGCACTGGAATCCTCATGCGCTCCTCGGAGCGCACCCCGTGAAGGGCGGAGTGGTGATCCGGGCGCTACGCCCGGCTGCCCGCTCGGTCACCGCAGAGCTCGAGGATGGCCGGCGACAGGAGCTCCGGCAGATCCACCCGGGAGGCGCGTTCGAGGGGGTCGTTGAAAGCGCTCAGCTACCACTCCGCTACCGGCTCGAGGTCGACTACGGGCGCGGGGGCACGTTCACGATCGACGATCCCTACTCGTTCTCGCCGACAATCGGCGAGTTCGACCTATATCTCATCGGCGAAGGCCGCCACGAGGAGCTCTACGAAAAGCTCGGAGCCCGCGTGCGCGAGCACGAGGGGGTGGCCGGCACGTCGTTCGCGGTGTGGGCGCCGGCAGCCCGCGCGGTGAGTGTCGCCGGAGACTTCAACTCGTGGGACGGGCGGCTGCACGCGATGCGCTCTCTGGGATCGAGCGGAGTCTGGGAGCTGTTCCTCCCGGCGGTCGGAGAGGGTCAGCGCTATAAGTACGAGATCCTCGCGGCTGACGGCGAGATCAAACTGAAGGCTGATCCGTACGCGTTCGAGACCGAACTGCCGCCAAAGACAGCCTCGATTGTCTTCAGGTCCGAGCACCACTGGTCAGAAGCTGACACCGGCTGGATAGAGCGCCGTCGCGAGACGTTGGCGCTGAAGCAGCCGGTCTCGATCTACGAGGTCCATCTCGGCTCCTGGCGGCTCAACTCGCTCGAGGACAACCGCGAGCTGTCTTACCTGGAGCTTGCGGATGAGCTGTCGGCGTACGTCAGCGACATGGGGTTCACCCACGTCGAGCTGCTGCCGGTGATGGCGCATCCATTCAGCGGCTCCTGGGGCTACCAGGTGACTGGCTACTTCGCACCCTCCCCCCGGTATGGCTCGCCCGATGACCTGCGCCGGTTCGTCGACAGGCTTCACTGCAACGGGATCGGGCTGATCCTCGACTGGGTGCCGGCGCACTTTCCGCGCGACGAGTTCGCTCTCGCGCGCTTCGACGGGACGGCGCTGTATGAGCACGCCGATGCGCGCCGCGGAGCGCACCCCGACTGGGGCACACTGGTGTTCAACTACGGGCGCAATGAGGTTCGCAACTTCCTGATCTCAAATGCGCTGTTCTGGCTACGCGAGTACCACGTGGATGGGATCCGGGTCGACGCCGTGGCCTCGATGCTGTACCTCGATTACTCCCGTCGCGAGGGCGAGTGGGTTCCCAACCAGTTTGGAGGACGCGAGGACCTTGACGCCGTCGCATTCCTCAAGCAACTGAACGAGGTGCTTTACGGTCGTGAGCCGGGGATCATCTCTGCCGCCGAGGAGTCCACGGCGTGGCCGGGGGTCTCCCGCCCAACTTATCTCGGCGGGCTCGGCTTCGGCTTCAAGTGGAACATGGGCTGGATGCATGACACCCTGCGCTACTTCCAGCAGCCACCGATCTACCGCCGCTACCACCATCACGAGCTGACGTTCTCGCTGATGTATGCGTTCAGCGAGAACTTCATCCTGCCGCTGTCGCATGACGAGGTCGTTCACGGCAAGGGATCGATGTATTCGAAGATGCCGGGTGACCGCTGGCAGAAGCTCGCCAACCTTCGCTCGCTGTATGCCTACATGTGGGCGCACCCAGGCAAGAAGCTCCTGTTCATGGGGAGCGAGTTCGCCCAGGAGGCGGAGTGGAGCCACTCGCGTTCGCTCGACTGGCATCTGCTCGAGAGCGCCGACCACGCGGGGATCCAGTCCCTCGTCCGTGACCTCAACCGCGCTTATCGGGACGAACCGGCGCTATGGGAAGTGGACTCCGATCCATCGGGGTTCTGGTGGCTCGAGCCCAACGACGCTGACCGCAACGTGATCGCGTTCGCACGCGCTTCGCAGGACGCGAGCCGGGTGCTCGTGTTCATTGCGAACCTCTCGCCGGTTCCTCGGCCCGGCTACCGCGTGGGCCTCCCGCGCCCATGCCGCTGGAAAGAGCTCCTGAACACGGATTCGACGTTCTATGGCGGAAGCGACGTCGGCAATCTCGGCGGGGTCGAACCGGAGCCTATTCCCTGGAATGGACAGCCTGTCTCTGCAGAGGTGACGCTGCCACCGCTGGCCGCCATCTGGCTCATACCGGATGAGGACTGAGACTCTGGCCCCGTCCGCCGCGCAGGCGCGGACGGCGGACTATCGCTGGGAGCTTCCGCTCGGCGCCCGGCCGCGGCCTGACGGCACGGTGCAGTTCCGCACGTGGGCCGCGCGGCCCGAGCGCGTCCTGCTGCGGCTTGAGGGCACGGACGTCGAGCTCCGCGACACAGGAGATGGGGTTTATGAGGCCGCGCCTGAAGGCGCGGCCGGTGATGACTACTGGTTCGTCCTCGATGGCGTCGAGCTTCCGGACCCCTGCTCGCGCTGGCAACCTCACGGTCTGCGAGGGGCTTCGCGGGTGCTGAGCCCAGTCACGCCGGCTCCCCTATCGGCGCCGGTCTCCTTGGCTGAGCTGGTGATCTACGAGCTCCATGTGGGCACATTCAGCCGCGAAGGAACGTTCGAAGGCGCAATGCCATATCTGGACGGGCTTTTCGAGCTCGGGATCGGCGCAATCGAAATCATGCCCGTGGCCGAGTTCCCCGGTCGCCATGGGTGGGGCTATGACGGCGTCTACCTGTCCGCCGCCCAGTCCTCGTACGGCGGCCCCGCTGGCCTGGCCGAGCTGGTGAGCGCTGCGCACGAGCGCGGTTTGGCTGTGATCCTCGACGTGGTCTATAACCACGTCGGCGCATCCGGTACCCCAGCGCTCGACGCATTCGGACCGTACTTCACCGAGAAGTACGAGACCGCCTGGGGGCGGGCGATCAACTACGACGACGCCGACTGCGATCCCGTGCGGGAGTGGGTGCTACAGAGCGCCGAGGGTTGGGTCGGAGACTTCGGGATCGACGGCCTGCGGCTCGACGCGATTCACGCGATCTTCGACTCGAGCGTCGAGCCCATCGTGGAGGCGATAGCCCGCCGGGTCCACGACCTGAGCCCGCACGCGCTGGTGATCGCCGAGAGTGGTCTGAACGACCCGAAGGTGATGCGCCCCCGGCAGCGCGGTGGCTATGGGTGCGACGCGGCATGGGCCGACGACTTCCATCACTGCCTGCGGACCCTCCTCACGGACGAGCGCGACGGCTATTACGTCGAATTCGGCCGAGTGGAGCAGCTGGCGAAGGCGTTCCATCGTCCGCACGTTCATGACGGCTGTTACTCGACATTCCGTCGCCGCCGCTTCGGCGCCTCAGCCGAGGACGTACCGGTGGAGCGGTTCGTGGTCTTCTCGCAGGATCACGATCAGGTCGGCAACAGAGCGTTCGGGGATCGGATGCCCGAGCCGGCGAGACCGCTTGCGGCGATGTGCACGTTGTTCGCGCCGTTCGTGCCGATGCTGTTCATGGGCGAGGAATACGGCGAGCAGGCTCCGTTTCAGTTCTTCTCCGACCACATCGATCGCGAGATTGCGGACGCCACTCGCTCCGGCCGACGCCAGGAGTTCGCCGCCTTCGCCTCGTTCGGGCAGGAGATCCCCGATCCCCAGGACCCCGCGACGTTCGAGCGCTCGAAGCTCACGCGAGAGGTACAGCCGCGGATCGCAGAGCTCTACGAGCAGCTCCTCTCGCTGCGGCGGGAGTTTCCGGCCGGCGATGCGGACGAGATCGCGTTCGATGAGGAGGAGCGCTGGCTGGGGGTTCGCCGCGGCGAGTTCGAGCTTGTCTGCAACTTCTCTGCGCAAACACGCTCGGTGCCTTGCCACGGCTCCTCGGTGGTGCTCTGCACCCACGGGATGCCTGCGGTGTCCGGCGGTGCAGTCGAGCTCGACGGGCTCTCCGGAGCGCTTATTCGGTGACGGACATTTGGCCGGGCCGGCCGTTTCCGCTTGGAGCGATCTGGGACGGAGGCGGGACGAACTTCTCGCTGTTCGCCGAGCACGCGGAGAGCGTCGAGCTGTGCCTATTCGACGACGACGGCCAGGAAACGCGGATTCCGGTGACCGGTCACCGCGCGCTCAACTGGCACTGCTACCTCCCTGGCGTGGGACCTGGCCAGCGGTACGGCTACCGGGTGCACGGGCCGTATGCCCCACTCGAAGGACACCGCTTCAACCCGGGCAAGCTCCTGATCGATCCTTACGCGAAAGCGATCGAGGGCGTGGTCGACTGGCAGCACGACGCCAACGTGCTTCCGTATGTGCCAACCGGCGACGAGGACGCCGACCTCGAGCTCGACGACGAGGACGACGCGGCAGCGATGCCGAAGTCGGTCGTGATCGATGATGCCTTCCTGTGGGAGGGGGATCGGCCGCCGCGGGTCCCGTTTGCCGACACGGTCATATACGAGACCCACGTCAAGGGCTTCACGATGCGTCACCCAGGCGTGCGCGAAGACCTCCGCGGGACATATGCCGGTCTTGCCTCGGAGGCGGCGATCGCCTACCTACGCGACCTCGGCGTCACGGCCGTCGAGCTGCTCCCGGTGCACCACATCTCAGACGAATCATTCCTGGCCGAGCGGGGGCTTCGCAACTACTGGGGCTACAGCACGATCGGATACCTCGCGCCCCATTCGGAGTACGCCGCGACGGGACGGCGCGGTGAGCAGGTACGCGAGTTCAAGGGGATGGTCAAGGCGCTTCACCGAGCCGGGATCGAGGTGATCCTCGACGTCGTCTACAACCACACCGCCGAGGGCAACCACCTCGGGCCGATGCTCTCCTTCAAGGGGGTCGACAACGCCGCCTACTACCGGCTGATGCCCGCCGACCCGCGGCACTACATGGACTTCACCGGCACCGGCAATTCGCTGAACCCCGTGCATCCGAGCGTCCTTCGCCTGATCATGGACTCGCTGCGCTACTGGGCGACCGAGTGTCACGTCGACGGCTTCCGGTTCGATCTCGCCTCCGCGCTGGCTCGCGAGTTGTTCGATGTGGACCGCCTGTCGGCGTTCTTCGACGTGATCCACCAGGATCCCGTGCTCTCGCAGGTCAAGCTGATCGCGGAGCCGTGGGACGTTGGTCCCGGCGGCTACCAGGTCGGCAACTTCCCGACCCTGTGGTCGGAATGGAACGGCGTCTACCGGGACGCGATGCGCGACTACTGGCGGGCCTGCTCAAACCGCGGCGAGTTCGCCTCGCGCCTGTCGGGATCATCGGACCTCTATCAGTCCGACGGGCGGGACCCGTTCGCGTCGATCAACTTCATCACCGCCCACGACGGGTTCACGCTGCGTGACCTCGTCTCCTATAACGAGAAGCACAACGAGGCGAACCTCGAGGACAATCGCGATGGAACGGACGACAATCGTTCGTGGAATTGCGGCGTCGAGGGCGACGCCGACGATCCTGAGGTCCTCGCCCTTCGCGCCCGCCAGCAGCGGAACTTCCTGACCACCCTGCTGCTCTCGCAGGGAACCCCGATGCTGCTGGGCGGTGACGAGATGAATCGCACCCAGCACGGCAACAACAACGTTTGGTGTCAGGACAACGAGCTCTCCTGGTATGACTGGAACGAAGATCCAGCCGCAACTGCGTTACGGGATTTCACCCGCCGCCTGATCCGGCTGCGTCATGAGCACCCGGTGTTCCACCGCGAGAGCTTCCTGCAGGGGGGTGAGGTCAAGGAATCGGGCCTGCCGGACGTGTGGTGGTTTCGCCCGGATGGCGCCAAGATGACGCGCCGCGACTGGCAGGGCGGCGAGCCGGCGCTCGGAATGTTCCTCAACGGGCGCGAGATCCCGACACCCGGGCCCCGTGGCGAGGACATCGAGGATGACTCGTTCCTCCTGCTGTTCAACGCCCACGGCGAGGACCGGATGTTCATGCTCCCCCGCCGGCGCTTTGGCGCGCAGTGGGAGCTCGAGCTCTCCACCGCGGATCCCGAGGCGCCGCCCGGGAGCTCCCATTGGGGAGCCCGCACCGAGGTCTGCGTGATCGCGCGTTCGATCGTCGTGCTGCGGCGGGTGAGGTGATCCGGAGTGAGCGCCGGCCGCCCTGCGGCGAGTCGGGTGCTACGACGTGAGCATCCGGAGTGAGCGCCGGCCGCCCTGCGGCGGGTCGGGTGCTACGACGTGAGCTCCCCCGGCCGCTCGCCACGGGCGACATATCGTCTTCAGCTGACCTCTGACTTCGGGTTCGGAGCGGCGCGATCGCTCGTGCCGTACCTGCGCGACCTCGGCGTCTCACACCTGTATCTGTCCCCCTCCTTCCAGGCTCGTCCGGGGTCGACCCACGGCTACGACGTGATCGACCCGGGGCGGCTGGCTGACGCGCTCGGGGGCCAGGCCGAATTCGACCGGCTGGTGGCCGACGCCCGCGGCGCGGGGATGGGGGTGATTCTGGATGTGGTCCCGAACCACATGGCCGCTGACGACGCGAACCGCTACTGGGCCGATCCCCAATTGCGCAAGCAGTTCTTCGACATCGACCCCGTGACCGGGCGCCACCGCCGTTTCTTCGACATCGACGAGCTGGCGGGCACTCGCCAGGAAGACCCATCCGTGTTCGAGGAGACCCACGCGCTGGTGCTGTCGCTGGCCCGCGACGGCCTCGTCGACGGGCTGCGGATCGACCATCCCGACGGCCTCGCTGACCCGGCCGGTTACCTGAAGCGCCTGCGCGAGGGGGGCGCGAGCCAGGTTTGGGTCGAGAAGATCCTCGATCCAGGTGAGCACCTGCCCGACTGGCCCGTGTGCGGCACGGTCGGCTACGAGTTCCTCAACGACGTCTGCGCTCTGTTCGTCGATCCCGACGGGGAGGCTGCGCTGACGGCGCTGTGGGAGCGTGTGTCGGGGGATCGCCGGCCGTTCGGGGAGATGGCGCTCGAGGCGAAGCTCGAGCAGGTCCGGGGAACGTTCGGGCCAGACGTCGAGCGCCTCGCGCGTGAGCTCGGAGAGGAGCCCGTGCCCGGCGGCCTCGACGCGCTTGGCCGCGCGCTCGCGTCCCTGCCCGTGTACCGGACCTACGTGAACGCGATCGAGGGGATCGTCGCCGCGGAGGATCGTCGCGCGGTCTCCGAGTCTGGGATGGACGCCGCGATCGCTCAGATGCTGCTGCTCGAGCGCCCTGTCGCGCCAGGGTTTGTAACGCGCTTTCAGCAGACTACGCCGGCGATCATGGCCAAGGGGGTCGAGGACACGGCGTTCTATCGCTACCCCCGCCTGATCGCGCTCAACGACGTGGGTGGCGATCCCAGCCGGTTTGGCATCGACGTCGCCCGGTTTCACGAGGCGAACCTCGAGCGGGCCGCGCGGTTCCCGCTGAGCCTACTAACGACGCAGACCCACGACGCCAAGCGATCGGGCGATGTGCGCGCCCGGATCGCGATGCTCGCCTCACTGCCGGACGAGTGGGCCACGCACGTCGAGCGGTGGTTCGAGATCACCGAGAGCCTCCGCTCCGATGGAGCTCCAGACGATGTCGAGCGCTACTTCCTGTTCCAGACGCTGGTGGGGGCGTGGCCGATCTCGAGCGAGCGGATCGAGGAATACATGGAGAAGGCGTTGCGTGAGGCCAAGCGGAACACGAACTGGGTCGATCAGAACCCCGAGTGGGAGGACGCGGTCAAGCGGTTCGTCGCGTCGCTGTATTCCAGTGAGCAGTTCCTCGGCGAGTTCAAGCCGTTCGCCGCTCGCGTCGCCGAGGCCGGAGACAGGGCCGCGCTGGCTCAGGTGGTGCTGAAGCTGACCGTGCCGGGGATTCCCGACATCTACCAGGGCGACGAACTCGAGTTCCGAGCCCTTGTCGATCCCGACAACCGCAGGCCGGTCGATTGGGACCTACGCCAGGCGCTCCTCCGCCGGGTGATGGGCGGCGATCCGCCGGACGCCGAGACACGGAAGCTGGCGGTGACACATCGGTTGCTCGGGCTGCGGGCGCGGCGTCCGCAAGCGTTCGACGGCGGAGCGTATGAGCCCGTCGAGGCCGCCGACGGCGTGTGCGCGTTCGTACGCGGCGGCGATGTGTCCGTCGCCGTCGCAGTCCGGCAGGGTGTCTCTGACGCGGCGCTGCGAGCGCCGGATCGTGGCTGGCGCGAGGTCGTCTCACTGCCGGGCTTGGCGGTGTTCGAGCGCGGTAGCTGAGCGCGTGCCGTCGGAATGATGGCTCGACCTTCCAGCGCTGCGTGGGTCTCAGCTTGGCTCGGAGTTCTGCGACCAGCGCTTCAGCGCGTCGCGGCCCATCGTGGTGAGCTCGCCGTCGGCTGCGATCCAGTCGCGAGCTCGCAGCTCGCCCGCCAGACCAACCGGCTCGCTCGGGTTCGGCCCATCGCCGACCGCGATCAGCTCGTCGCTGCCGGGATTCACCTTCCAGCGACCGGATTCCAGCGCACTGAGCGCCAGCCCCTGATCGGCGCTCGGGACGTCGAGGGGGTGCGGCCCGGATAGGCGCTGCCTCGGCTCACGGATCTCGTGCTGCGCAGGTCGTGTCGCTTCCTCGGCCTCGGGCGCGGGCTCGGCGAATTGCGCCGTGAGCCATCGCCCGGCGAGGTCGGCCAGCTCCCTGACTCGCTCACCGCTCATCCCGATCCGAGCGGCGATCTCGTCCAGGTCGATTCGCTCGGCGGCATGCTCCACCGACTTGCTGACCTCGCCGGCGATCGCGCGAATCTTCTCCTCGAAGCTCTCCTCGTCGTGGTCGTCCATCACCTAATGATGGCAGCAGCTGCATCGGGCGGCACGGGTGGGCCGGCGACCCGATCATCCGAGGGCCCTCGAGCGTGGCCAGGATGATCAGACCCGCAAGTCCTTCGGTCTCAAGAATTGACGCGCGCGGCCGAAATAGTCGGCCATGAGACTCCATCGACCTTCTTCACCCCTTGTTATTTCGATCCTCGCCCTGGTTATCGCTACGTCGGGGACGGCACTCGCCGCATCGCATTACCTGATCACCTCGAGCAAGCAGATCAAGCCGGGTGCGATCGCGCTTCGCAACCTGAGCCGCGGCGCCCGGTCGGCTCTTCATGGCGCAAACGGGCGCGCCGGGCCCCCCGGCCTGCCCGGCCAACCGGGTATCCCCGGCACCGCCCGCGCCTTCGGATACGTTCAGCTCGGTGCGTTCAACAGCTCGCTGCCGAACCGCGACATCGCCAGCGTCACCAATCCTGCCCTCGGGAAGTTCTGCATCACCCTCGCCGACGGAACCACCCCCCGAACCAGCGGCATCCTCGCGATCCCCGATAACGACCACGACGCCACCGGCACGGGCGCGAACCAGAACCAGGCCTTCGTCGAGACGGCGAGCGCGGGGTGCTCGCCCACCGCCTTCTCGGTGCTCACGTTCGAGCGAAGCGAGGTCGTCAGCGGCGGCAACGTGACCCAGGTGGACCTAGATCAGCTCAACCAGGGCTTCTTCTTCATGGTCCCCTGAACTGACGAGGGCCCGGCGGAATCCCGCCGGGCCCTCGGAAAACACTCGCCTGTGGCGAGTTATTACATCATCCCGCTCATGTCGGGCATACCACCGCCGCCACCGCCGGAGTCCTTCTCCGGAACCTCGGCGACGATCGCCTCGGTGGTGAGGATGTTCTTGGCGATCGACGCGGCGTTCTGGAGCGCCGAGCGCGTGACCATCGCCGGGTCGATGATGCCCTCCTTGACCAGGTCGACGATCTCGCCGTTGGCCGCGTTGAGCCCTTGGCCCTTCTCGGACTTACGGACGTCGTTGACCACGACCGAGCCCTCGAGACCCGAGTTCTCGGCGATCTGGCGAAGCGGCTCCTCGAGCGCGCGGCGCACAATCAACGCGCCCGTCCGCTCGTCGGGGTCGCCGCCCCGGTCGAGCTGGATCGCGTCCTGCGCGGTCAGTAGCGCGACGCCCCCACCGGGGACGATGCCCTCCTCGAGCGCAGCGCGAGTCGCCTGCAGCGCGTCCTCGACGCGGTGCTTCTTCTCCTTCATCTCGGTCTCGGTTGCAGCACCGACCTTCACCACCGCGACGCCACCGGACAGCTTGGCCAGGCGCTCCTGGAGCTTCTCCTTGTCGAAGTCCGAGTCGGTGTTCTCGACCTCGGTCTTGATCTGGTTGATGCGGCCCTTGATCGCGTCCGACTCACCTGCGCCGTCGACGATCGTGGTGGTGTCCTTCGCGATGACCACGCGACGAGCGCGGCCGAGCTGCGAGACCTGCGTGTTCTCGAGCTTCAGCCCCATCTCCTCGGTGATCACCTCCCCACCGGTGAGGATCGCGATGTCCTCGAGCATGCGCTTACGGCGATCGCCGAAGCCGGGGGCCTTGACCGCAACGCCCGTGAAGGTACCGCGGAGCTTGTTGACCACCAGCGTCGCAAGCGACTCGCCCTCGACGTCCTCGGCGATAATCAGCAGCGGCTTGCCCGACTGAATCACCTGCTCGAGCACCGGGAGCAGGTCGCGGACCGAGCCGATCTTCTGGTTGGCGATGAGGATGTAGGGATCCTCGAGTGTGGCCTCCATGCGGTCCTGGTCGGTGACCATGTAGGGCGAGATGTAGCCCTTATCGAACTGCATGCCCTCGGTGAACTCGAGGTCCATGCCGAACGTCTGGCCTTCCTCGACGTTGACCACGCCGTCCTTACCGACCTTCTCGATTGCGTCAGCGATCACGTCGCCGATCTCGTCATCGCCGGCGGAAATCGTCGCGACGCGCGCGATCTGCTCCTTACCGGAGATCTCGACCGACTGGGTCTCGATATTCTTGACCACGTCGTCGACGGCCAGCTCGATCCCGCGCTTGAGCGCGAGCGGGTTGGCGCCGGCGGCGACGTTCTTCAGGCCCTGGCGAACGATCGCCTGAGCCAGCACCGTCGCCGTGGTGGTGCCGTCGCCGGCCACGTCGTTGGTCGCGGTTGCCACCTCGCGCACGAGCTGTGCGCCCTGGTTCTGGAAGACGTCCTCGACCTCGATTTCCCGCGCGATCGTGACACCGTCATTGGTGATCGTCGGGGCGCCGAACTTCTTGTCGAGAACCACGTAACGGCCCTTGGGGCCGAGGGTTACCTTGACGGCGTTGGCCACGGCATCGACGCCCTGCTCGAGCGCCTTGCGGGCCTCCGCCTCGTACTTCAGTTCCTTGTGTGCCATTTCAGTCTGATTTCTCCTAGGTGAACGGTCTACTGGACCTTTGCCAGCACGTCTGACTCGCGGAGGACGAGGAGCTCCTCGCCGTCCACCTTGATCTCCGTGCCGCCGTACTTGCTGTAGAGGACCTCGTCGCCTTCGGCGACGTCAAGCGGAGTGCGCTTGCCGGTGTCCTCGTTGACCTTTCCGTCGCCAACGGCGAGGACCTTGCCCTTCTGGGGCTTCTCCTTGGCCGTATCGGGCAGGACGATGCCACTCGCGGTGGTCTCCTCCTCCTCGATTGCCCGCACGATCAAGCGATCGCCGAGGGGCTTGAGCTTCATCTTGTAGAACCTCCGAGTGGGAATAGTGCCGGTGTTGAGCTTGGCACTCGACAACGCAGAGTGCCAACGACACACACTATAGCTTGTCCGCGCCAGGCCGCGCCAGGTTACAAGCGATTTCTGGCACTCTCGCCTTCAGAGTGCCAAGGAAACCGGGTCAGTTCTTGGCGGCGCCGAGCCCGTGCATGCGCTCGCGGAGCTCAGGCGGATTCTCGATGATCTGGGAGAAGCGCACGACCGTGACGGTGTCCTCCATCGAGACGGTGCGCCCGTAGATCTGCTCGAGGAAGTGGACCATCTCGTCGACTCGCCGGAACTCGGGATTGTCGTGCTCGATGTCGCGGGGCGAGAGGTCGCGCACGCGCTTGACCTCGACCTGGTCGATCACCGCGTAGAAGATCTTCTCGCGCGGCGAGTGCTGGTAGCCGATCGTGACCAGCACGCACTCGTTCTTGTGGTACTTGTGGGACTTGTCGCCCAGCCGGATTGTCGCGGTCTTCCGGCCGCGGCGCAGCTGGTCGCCAAACACCGACGAATAGAAATTCAGGACGCGCACGCCGCCAGACTACCGGTCCGCGCGCAGTTGCGAAAGCGCGCGCGCGACCACCTCGCGCTCCCCTTCGTAGCTCAGGGCATCGGCGGCTTCCGCGAGGGGCATCCAGAACGCCTCCTCGATCTCGCGGTCGTGGTCGGCGACGTCGCCGGAGCGATATTCGAACAGGAAGAACGCGACTGTCTTGGCGATCCGTCGCCCCCGGCGCTCGTAGCTGTACTGGATATCTCCGAGCTCGCCAACGAGCTCGGCGGTGACCCCGGTCTCCTCACGGACCTCCCGCGCCGCGGCCTGCTGAGGCGTCTCGCTGCCGTCCGGATGTCCCTTGGGGAGCCCCAGCACCCGATTGCCGCGGGCATCGCGCCGGACCGGCACGATCACGATCACCTCGCCATCGCGGACCACCACCCCGCCGGCCGAGAACTCCCGGTGCTTAGAAGACGTATCGCTCGAGCGCGGAGCCATCGTGGACGGTTAGCTTTCCACGTCCCTGGGTGATTATTCCCGCTCGCTCGAGCACCGCCAGGAAGCGGCTGGCGGATTCGCGCGAGGTACCCGCGAGCTGGGCGAGGTCGGATTGCGTTGCGGTGATCAGTACGTCGCCGTCTCCTGCGTCCGTCGCATCGCCAGCCTCGGTCAGCTGCGCCAGGACGGTCGCCACCCTGCTCGGGACGGTCTGGAACGACTGCCGGGCGAGCCGTTCATTGGTCCGGCGCAGCCGGCGCCCCAGACCGGCGATCAGCCTGACGGCAAGCGCGGGGTGGCGCTCGAGCAGGCGCCGCATGTCAGCGGCGAGGATCGCCAGGACCTCGGTGTCCTCGAGCGCCTCGATCGTCGCCGAGCGGCTCTCGCCTTCGAACATCGCAAGTTCGCCGAAGATATCGCCGGGGCCAAACAGCGCAAGCGCAATCGAGCGCCCGTCTATGTGCTCGCGGACCGCCCGGGCTCGGCCTGAGTAGACGATGTAGCAGGTGTCGCCATCGTCTCCTTCCCGGAAGACGACCTCACCCGCCGCAAATTGCCGCGGCAAGGCGACGTCCACGATCTCCGAGAGATCGTCGTCGGTGAGCTCGGCGAACAGCGGGACCCCATGAAGGAGCTCGATCAGGTTCTCGGTGGTCGCGGCCATCGCGGCCAGGGATAGCACAGCCACGCGGTGACAAGGCGCTGGACGGGGCCCGGGGGCGGGCGGCCCCGTCCACCGGGGGCACGTTAAGCGAGGTCGAGGGCGTGCTCGCGGCGCCGGCGCCTCATGGCGGCGGCGACCCACCAGATCAGCGCCACGACCAGCACGATGGGCGCCAGTCCTGCCAGGGCGATCAAGGCGACGCCGGCGGCGACAGTTAGGACCCGGCCGGCGGTGTGAAGAGACTTGCCGATGGTGAAACCGCCGCCCCCGTGTGCACTGGGAATCGCCGAGGCACCGATCGTGACCGCCACTGGGCTGTAGTTGATCTTGTGGTTCAGACCCCCAAGCTGGCCCTGGTAGGAGGCGATAGCCGCGTCAGCATCGTGGATCTGCCCCTTGAGACTGTTGACCTGATCGGTGGTCTGGGCGAGCGCCAGCTGCTTGAGCAGCGAAGTCCGCAGCGCACGCGCCTCGGAGAGGCGGTTGGTCACCGAGTTGAACTGATTGGTCACGTCCTGGCTCGAGTCGGTGCGGGATGCCACCCGGGAGTTCGGGAGCTGGGAGAGCCTCGCCATCGTCGCCGGCAGCGCCGAGCTCGGAATGCTCAGCTGGAAGGATGCGCTTCCGTCGAGGCCGCCGGTCTGAGTGACGCTCGAGGACTGGACGATTCCGTTCTCCGCCCCGACGACGTTGTAGAGCTCCTGGGCGACCTGGTCGATCTGGTTGGGTGCAGTGGTCAGGGCAAGCTGTGAAGACTGCGTGGTCCTGCGGCCGGAGTTCGGGACCGTCAAACCACCGGGCGCCAGAGACGCGGCACCAGCCGCGGCCTGGGCAGCCGGCAAGGCTGGGCTCGGCGTCCTGACCGACGCGCCGGTTTGGCTCAGCGAATGTTGAGTGGGCGCCGCCCGGGTCACACTCGATGTCGTTAGGGCGGCTCCGGCCGAGAGCGACGCGCTCGAGCTGTTGGCAGAGGACCCGCCGATATGGAGCGAACCGAGGACCACCACCATCCCGACAGTCGCGGCCACCGCCACCCCCGAAACCGCCGGCTTCCACACCCAGGCTCGGGAGAACCACTTCGGCGCTGGCGGCCTTGCGAAGCGCTGCTTGGCCCGGGCGTCGAGCGACCGCGAGAGGTCATCTCGCATCCGCGGCCGCTCGGCCCTCAGCAGCAGCGCCAGCTCGGCGAGCTCGGCGTGCCGTGGATCCACCGGCTCGCCCGCCAGCGTCGCGTCAATCGCTGCCAGCTCCTCGGCGATGTCGGGGTCCATCGGTTCCTGGTCAAGCAGTCTCATTGCATGCCTTCCTGAGCTTCTCGATCGCGCGGTGCAGCATCGTGCCCGCGTTTGACTCACTGACTCCGAGAACTTTCGCGAGCTCTCCGTTGGAGAGGCCAGCGTGAAACTTGAGTGCGACGATCTCCCTGTCGCGGGGTGCCAGCTCCGAGAGCGCGGCGCGCACGGCCGTGCGCCGGAGCGCCACCTCGGCACCATCGTCCGGCCGCTCGCCGGCGGCATCCTCCGGATCCGCGGTCAGCGCCGCAAGCCGGCTGCGCCGGCGAAGCTCGTCGAGCGCCGCGTTACGGGCGATCCCGAACAGCCAGGCGCGCTCCTCGCCGCGGCGGCGATCGAAAGTGCGCCGGCGCCGGTAGGCTCGCTCGAATGCGAGCTCGGTGACGTCCTCGGCGGCAGCCGGATCGCGTAACAGCGTCGCGACGTAGCCGTATAGATCGTCCCGGCTCGATCGGTAGAGCGCCTCGAAGCGCTGCCATTCATCCTGCCCGGGCGGACTCACGGGCGCCGTCGCGGTCTCGGTCACACCCCCACTACGCGGCCGCCCCGCACTCATCACACCTAGGTATTTTCCAAGGTATGTCCAGGAAGTTGGCGATCTGTGCGATTGCGGCCACAACGCTTGCGGCAGGGCACGCGAATGCTTTCGCCAGCCCCGGTCCCACCCCAGCCCAGATCCGCGCAGCGGTCAGGCACGCCGAGTACTCCAGACAGCTGTGGACGACGATCAACGTCTGTAACACACCCTCTAATCGAGACCGGATCGGAATCCGCGGGCAGATGCCTGCTCTTGGTTTCCCCGCGCGGCTATCGATGACGGTCCAGGTCGACTACTGGGACGCCGCGGCCAAGGTGTTCCGGCCGGTTCCCGGACCGACAGGGCACGCGCAGGTCAACCTTGGGACGGTGCTCGACGGACTCGAGCAGGGCGGCCACACGTTCCAGTTCCCGGCCGGCACCGGGCTCCTGAGCGGGACGATCACCTTTCAGTGGCGGCGGGCCGCAAAGGTCATAGGGCGCGTGACCAAGCCCGCCACCGGGGGTCACCATGGCGTCGGGGGTGGCGATCCCCCACACCACAGTGGGGCCACCTGCACGATCAGCTAACGCCCTACTCCTGACATCCTGGACACCAGTAGGTCCTCCGATTGGCATCGCCCTGCCCCCGCGCGACGAGCCGTGTCCCGCATCGCGGGCAGGGCATCCCCGACCGGCCGTACACCCGCGGCTTGATCGTCCGGTGTCCCTCGGTGGCGGAGCGAAGCATCCGCGGGCGAACGCACTCGATGATCAACGTTGCCTGCTCGTCCGAGATCTCTCTGACCTGCCGCCACGGATCGATCTCGGCCTCCCAGCAGCCCTCGGCTTTCCAGATGTTTCCGATGCCCGCGACGTTTCGCTGATCGAGTAACGCGTCGCCGATCGGCCTGGTCTGATCGTCGGAACGCAACCGGGCCAGGAATCGCGCGGTATCGAAGGCCGGCGCAAGGACATCGGGCCCGAGCGCAGCAAGCCGCTGGTCGAACCTGGTGCGACCCTCGGTTACGAGCTCGAGCAGGGGCCCGTCGAACTCGACGACCTCGGCGTCTCCGCGTCGCAGCACGATCCAAGCGCGCCGCTTTGAGCGCCCCCAGCGCCGGCCCCCGCGATAGACGCCCCAGACTCCGACCATTCCGAGGTGCGAGTGGAGCACGAGCCCACCCTCGAAGCGCAGGAACAGGTGCTTACCGTGCGTGTCGACGCTTCGCACCGCGCGCCCGCGCAGGCGATCGGGCCAGCGGTCGAGTGCGTGGCGCGGGTGGGGCGTTTCGATCTGATCCGGGACGGAGCCCTCGAGTACCGGTCTGATCCGGTTCGCCGCATAGGCGATCGTGTCGCCCTCGGGCATGTCAGATGCTTGAGTTGGCCTCGCGCATCAACCGGTCAGAGTCAACCGGCGCGGGCCTTCGTGGAACCCGAGCGCCAGCAGCTGCGGCGTCAGCGCCGATCCCAGCGCCGGCTGACCATCGACCTTCTCGAGCGCGAGTCGTTTGATCGCCCCGTCGCGAACCTGCGCGACGAGCGCCCCAAGTGCCGCCTCCACGCGCGGGTCAGCGGCCGGCACGAGCGTCTGAACCGCCCGCCCGCCGCGCTCGAGGTAGACGATCGGCTCGCCGGCAATCAAGACCACGTATGCGCCGGCGACGCGGACTGGCCGCCGGGTCTCGTGAAGCGCCGGCCACGGCAGCGCAACGCCGTAGGGCTGTGCGGGGTCCACAGCGCTGAGCACGGTCGCTCGCTCCGGATCGGCGGCCTGCGCGCGCAGCCGCTCGACCGCGCCAGGCAGAGCGAACTGCGCTCCGCCGAGGCCTTCGACGAAGTATCCGCGCCGCGCTACTCCGAGCGTCTCGAGTTGGCAGAGCTCCGGGTAGATAGCCGCAAATCCCCCCGGGACTCCTTCGGCTAGCACCAGCTCACGGGTGAGGATTCCGTAGCGCTCGAGCAGGAGCTCCGAGACCGTGCGACGGCGAACCGTCGGCTCGACCTGGGCGCGGAACAATGGTGCGGTCAGCGACCATCGTCCCTGCACCTGCGCGGAGGCGGCTGCCCGGCTGCGCCCGGCGAAGCGGCGGCCGCGGCCTGCGCGGAGGCGGTCACGCTGCGCCCTGGCTAGGGTCAGTCGTGGGGCCCGCAACGGCGCGAACGCATCGTTGGTCGCCTGTCCCGCCCAGGCGAGATCCCACAACGCCTCCTGGAGGTCCTCGGGCGCCAGGTCGACGTCGGACAGGAGGTCGGTGAAGAAGCAAGCGCCGGCAGCCAGCCGTTCCCGCACAGCGTGATGGCTGGCCGACTCGGGTAGCGCGCCCTTAAATGGTGGCGGCCCGAGCAGCTCCAGATCCTCGCGGAAGTACAGCGCCACCCGTCCGGAGCTGCGCCCCAGGGACCCGGCGCCGATCCACACCAGCTCACCGCTTGAGCACAGCTGGTCCATCCAGCTCGGCGAGTACGCCCCCACGCGGCGAGGAAGGACGTCGCGCTCCCACGCTTCGGCAGGCAGCGCAAGTCCCTGGAGCGGCAGCAGCGCCTCGCGAAGGCGATCGACCCCGGCGCCGCTTGGGGAATGACGGTCGACGTTCTGCCATGCCGGCAGGAAGCGGGCCAGCGTGGGATGGTCGACCGGCTCGATCTCCTTGCGAAGCACGGCAAGCGACGCACGCCGCAGACGGCGAAGGACCTCCGGGTCACACCACTCTCGCTCGGAGCCCCCAGGACGAAGCTCGCCGCGGACGAGGGCTCCCTCGCCCTCCAGCCCGCCGAGGGCGGCGGAGAAATCGACGCCGTAGCGAGCGCGCAGGTCGGCCGTGGTGAACGGCCCATGGGTCGCCGCGTACCTGCGAGCCAAACGCGCGAGCGGATCCGCTACGTCCTCGAGGAACGCCGCGGGCAATCCTCCCGGCGGAGCGACGCCAAGCGCATCGCGGTAAAGCCCGGCGTCAGCGGCGTCGATCCACCTTTCCTCGCCCGCCAGGCGCACGCGGATCGCGCGACGCTGAGCCTGCAGCTGATCGAGCATCCGTCGGGTGTCGAGTCCGGGAGTCGTCCGCGCCGCAGCCTCGGCGGCGGTCAGGTCACCGAGCGTCCGAAGCACGTCATGCAAGCCGTCGGGACCGGTCGCTTGGCGCAGCTCGGAGAGGAACTGGAGATCGTCCTCGACCTGGGCCAGCGCTCCAGGGTCGATCAGGTCCCGGAGCTCCTCCTGTCCGAGCAGCTCACGAAGCAGGTCGCGGTCGAGCGACAGCGCCGCTGCCCTGCGCTCGGCATTCGGGGTGTCGCCCTCGTACATGTATGCCGCGACGTAGTCGAATAGGAGGGAAGAGGCGAATGGAGAAGCGGTCGCTGTCTCGACCTCGACGAGCGAGATCTCGCGGCGGTGGAGCTTCGTCATCAGCTCAACCAGCCCGGGCACGTCGAGCACGTCCCGCAGGCACTCGCGGTATGTCTCGAGCACGACCGGGAACTGGCCGTACTTCTTTGCCACCTCGAGCAGCGACTGCGACTTCAGGCGTTGCTGCCAGAGGGGGGTGCGCTTGCCGGGGCGGGCGCGCGGGATCAGCAGCGACCGGGCCGCGTTCTCGCGGAAACGGGCGCCGAACAGTGCGCTCGAGCCGAGCTCGGCGACGATCCTGTCCTCCAGCTCGTCCGGCTCGAGCATGACGAGCTCGGTCCCCGGGGGCTCGTCGGCGTCAGGCAGGTGGACGATGATCCCGTCGTCTGACCAGATGGTGTCGGACTCGAGGCCGAGCTCTTCCCGGATCCGGGCGCTGAGCGCGAGCCCCCAGGCCGCATGCACGCGTCCTCCGAACGGGCTGAGGACGCACAACCGCCAATCGCCGATCTCGTCGCGGAAGCGCTCGATCACGATCGCCGTGTCGGACGGGATGACCCGCGTTGCCGCCTGTTGCTCGCGCAGGAACTCCACGAGGTTCTTGGCCGCGCGCCGATCGAGGTCGTACTCGGATTCGAGCTCCTCAGGCGAGCGGTCGACAGCCCAGCGGGCGAACGCCCCGATCGCCTCGCCCAGCTCCCTCGGCCGGCCCATCGAGTCGCCCTTCCAGAACGGAACCGCGCCCGGAAGGCCCGGAGCCGGCGTTACGATCACGCGGTCGCGACCGATCTCCTCGATCCGCCAGGTGCTGGCACCGAGTAGGAAGGTCTGACCCGGGCGCGCCTCGTAGACCATCTCCTCGTCGAGCTCGCCGACGCGCCTGCCGTCGGGGAGCGTGACCATGAAGAGGCCCCGATCGGGGATCGTGCCGGCGTTGGTGACCGCAAGCTGGCGAGCGCCGGGGCGGGCCCGGATCGTACCGCCCACCCGGTCCCAGACAATTCGGGGGCGCAGTTCGGCGAACTCGCTCGATGGGTAGCGCCCATCGAGCATGTCAAGCACGTTCTCGAGCTGGCCCCTGCTCAGCTCGGCATAGGAGTGGGTGCGGGTAACCAGCGCGTGAAGCTCATCCACCGGGACCGGGGCCTCTTCGGGCGCTGCTGCGGCGATCGCCACGATCTGCTGGGCCAGGACGTCGAGCGCGTTTCGGGGCACCACGGTCGTCTCGATCGCCGCCTCGCGCATGCGCTTGGCGACGACCGCGCACTCGAGCAGATCGCCTCGGAACTTGGGAAAGATCCGGCCGCGGCTGACCTCGCCGACCGAGTGGCCCGCTCGCCCGATTCGCTGGAGCCCGCGTGAGACCGACTTCGGCGACTCCACCTGGATCACCAGGTCGACCGCGCCCATGTCGATCCCGAGCTCGAGCGACGATGTCGCCACCAGGCACGGCAGCTCGCCCGCCTTCAGCAGCTCCTCGACGACGGTCCGCTCCTCGCGCGCCATCGAGCCGTGGTGAGCTCGTGCCACCTCCCGCTCCGCGAGATCGTTCAGGCGCAGCGCGAGCCGCTCGGCGCCGCGACGGTTGTTGACGAACACGATCGTCGAGCTGTGGGCCTCGATCAGCTCGAGTAGCTCGGGGTAGATCGCCGGCCAGATCGAGCGGCGCGTCGCCTCCCCACCGGCCAGCGGGTCGATCGCGGGGGCGGGCGTGTCGTCAGGCTCGAGCATCGATTCGACAGGCACGTGGATCTTCAGATCCAGAGCCTTGCGCACGCCCGTGTCGACGATCTGGCAGCGACGCTGGGGCCCGACCATGAACCGGCCGACCTCCTCCAGCGGGTTCTGCGTGGCGCTCAATCCGATCCGCTGCACCGATCCCTCGGCGGCCGCCTCGAGCCGCTCGAGGGTGATCGCGAGGTGGGCGCCGCGCTTGGTGGCGGCCACGGCATGAATCTCGTCGATGATCACCCACCGCGCTCCGGAGAAGATCTGCTGGGCCCGCCCGGTCAGCATCAGGTACAGCGACTCCGGGGTGGTGATCAGGATGTCGGGGGCCTCACGCAGCATCCGCTGGCGCTCGCGCTGGGGCGTGTCCCCGGTCCGCACTCCGACGGTGATCTCGGCCCCGATCCCGC
>JALYZY010000251.1 GCA_030948665.1 Actinomycetota bacterium
GCGCAGTGGGAGGCGCGGTTCTCGCCCACCGCCCGCCAGGTTGCTGAGGTCTCTGCATTCCTGGCGCGCAACGGTTTCCATGTGGCGCGCGTCTCAGCGGACAGGATGGAGGTCGCTGCCTCCGGTACCGCATCGCAGATTGAGCGTGCGTTCTCGACCTCGCTGTCGTATCACCGCGTGGGAAGCGTCAGGCTTCGCCTGAATGACCGCTCGCTCTCGATTCCGGGCCGTCTGGCGGGAATCGTCGTCGCCGTCACCGGGATCGCGCAGAACCTCGAGCACCCGTTCAACACGACCGACAATCCATCTCTGACCGCACCGCCGCCTCCCGGCTTCCGGGTCGCGCCTCCCTGCGGTCATTACTACAACCAGCTGATCGACACGACCCTGCCGCCGTACGGGAACGGCTATCCGCCCAACCCGCCGTGGGCAGCCTGCGGCTATAACCCCTCGCAGCTGCGCAGCGCCTACAACGTGACCGGCGGCTCCGATGGATCTGGCGTGACCGTGGCGATCGTCGATGCCTACGCCGCCCCGACGCTGTTCGCCGACGCTCAGAAGTATTCGTCGCTGAACGACCCGAGCCACGTGCTGGGCAGCTCGCAGTTCAGCGAGCTGGTGGCGCCGAAAATGAACCACGCTGACATCTGTGGACCGTCGGGTTGGTACGGCGAGCAGACGCTCGACGTCGAGGCGGTTCATGCGATGGCACCCGGCGCCCACATCCTGTATGCCGGTGCCGAGAACTGCTTCACCGGCGACCTCAACGCGACGATCCGCGCCATCGTCGACGGCCATATGGCCAACGTGATCACCAACTCCTATGGCGACCCATCGGGCGACGTGTTAGACCCGCCGAGCATCCATGAGGCGACCGACAACCTCCTGATGATGGCGGCCGGAACAGGCGTCAGTGTCCTGTTCTCGAGTGGAGACTGGGAGGACAACTTCACCCTCACCGGTGTCGTCTCACCCACCTACCCGGCTTCCAGCCCATGGGCCACGGGGATTGGCGGTACGACCCTCAAGGTGAACGCCGAGGGGCAGCGCTATGGGGAGCTCGGGTGGAGCACCGCCCGGAGCTTCCTCTGCAACCAGGCGTGGGTCGCGGCCGGCGGCTGCACGGACGCGCAGCTCGGGACCTGGCTGCCGATCAGTCTGGCGCTCGGCGGCGGCTCGGGCGGCGGGACGAGCCAGTACTACCGCCAGCCGTTCTACCAGGCGGGGGTCGTTCCGACGTCTCTGTCCAAGGCATTCGGCAACGAGCCGATGCGGGTCGAGCCGGACATTTCGATGGTCGCTGATCCGGCCACCGGGATGCTCGTTGGTGAGACTCAGACGTTCCCGAACGGCGTCTATTACGACCAGTACCGGATCGGCGGCACGAGCCTGTCCTCGCCGTTGATGGCCGGCCTGATCGCGAACGCCGATCAGATTGCCGGGCACTCGCTCGGCTTCCTGAACCCGGCGCTGTACGCGCTGTACGGACAGAGCGGAGCGGTCAACGACGTCCTCCCGGCTGGCAAGCAGGATCAATCCCGGGCGGACTTCGTCAACTCGATCTCGGATGCCGCGGGCTACCGTTACTCGACCAGGATCATCGACTACGAGGGCCCCGAGCAGTTCTGCAAGTCCGCGGACCACTGCACGACCATCGAGATGACCCTCCACACGGCCTCCGGCTACGACAACATGACCGGCCTGGGCACCCCTGGCTCGCAGTTCCTGAGCCGGCTCACGAAGGGCCACTAGGTGTGATGGCTTGGTCGCCGGGGCGCCCGCATCCGCGGGCGCCCCGGCGGGCGCCATCGCGGTCGGAGTGAGCGCGCTCTCTGGGGCGCGTTAGCAACCTCTCACCGCCGCCTTACCGTGCTCTTCCATTGACGGCGGACAATCGGAGTCCATGGGTCCGCTTTGCACCAGCTCGTTTAGCGCAAGCCGCCGGGCTTAGCCATGCGACTGCGACTGAACCCGATCGATAGCGTCGCGCACGGATTGAGCGTCCGCCTCGCGGGGGTGCCGATCGCTGCGGCCTGCGCGACCGCGCTTGCTGCCTGCGGGGGCGGCGCCACGAGCACGGTCGCCGCACACTCGAGCCAAACCACCACTCCGACTCTCAGCACCAGTACGGCGGCTGTCGCCACCAGCACGGCGGCGCCGGCCAAGCCCCGACCGCGGCCACCGTCGCATCCGACGCTGACCGCGGCCGCCCGGGGATCCTCGCCGACGCCGTTCGTGCCTGCTGTCAGCTGGCGCGGGCGAACCGCGGTCTGGATCGCGCGCTCTTCCACTGGCGTCGCGCTGCTGTCGTTCAATCAGGACTTAGTCGCCCTGAGGTTGCACTCGGGCACGATCGATGCCGGAGGGTCGGGATGGCGCTTCGGCTCTGCCGTGGATGCTCGTGAGCAGCGGCTGCTCATCGGCGCGTTCAACGGCGGCTTCAAGTTCTCAACCGGCGCCGGCGGGTTCGTCTCCTACGGCAGGGTAGGCCAGCCGCTGCGCACCGGCCTCGGCTCGATCGTCACGTACGCCAACGGCCGAACCGACATCGGCAGCTGGCACGCGGAGGTGCCGGCCCCCGGAGACTCGGTCGTATCGGTCCGCCAGAATCTGCCACTGCTGATCGATCACGGGAACGCCGCCTCGTCCGCCGGCTGCGACTCCTGCTGGGGAGCGACGCTCGGCGGCGTCAGCGACCCGGCCCGCTCGGCGGTTGGCATCACCGCCGACGGCCGTCTCGTGTGGGCCGGTGGCGAGCACCTGACGGTCGCGGCGCTGGCTCATGCCCTGCTAGGCGCTGGCGTGGTACGAGCGGTCGAGCTCGACATCAACCCGGAGTGGGTTGCCGGTTACCTGTACGGGCACCGTGGTGGACATGGTCCGCTCGCGCCCCAGCCAGTTGTGCCCGGCCAGCCGGGTGCTCCGGGGCAGTTTCTCGCGCCTTACAGCAGGGACTTCTTCACCGTCGACGCACGATGAATTCGTCGCAACCTCTTGGACGACTTCGGAGGCTGGCGCGGGTTCCGCGGAACCGCACGACCGCGTCCGAGATTCTCCGAGCTCACCGCAGACGCGCCATCGCCGCAGACATGGCGTCACAGGCATCCTGCGCTAGGCCGCGGGTGATCGCCTCGGCCGAGCGCGCTTGGGCGAGGCTGTGCGTCTGACCGGCCCAGAGATTGATCAAATCGGGATCACCGACCGCGCGAGCGTGCGCGCGCAGCGGCGAGGTCAAGTGATGGATCTCCGGGTAGGCGCGCGGTGCGGCGCTGCCGTACTCGTAGTGAAAGCGGTTTGCGATCCCCCGCGCCAGCCGGCCGCTGAACGCTCGGGTTAGCACGGTCGACGTTTCGGTCGCAGTCGCTTCTCGCTGTGCCGGCGCGGTGCCTGCCTCAGCCGCCAGCAAGTAGGCAGTACCGATCTGCGCCGTGCGGGCACCCGCGGCGAGCACCGCGGCAATCGCTCCACCGGTGATGATCGAGCCCGCGCCGATCAGTGGCAGGTCTACCGCGGCACGCACGAGCTGTAGGGCCGCGAGCAATGTCAGGTCTGACTGAGAGTCGTCATCAACGAATACGCCACGATGGCCACCGGCCTCGACGCCTTGGACGATCAGGGCATCGGCGCCGGCGGAGGCGGCCCGCCGTGCCTCATCGGGCGAGGTCACGGTCATCCACACCTCCGAACCGGCCGCGTGGAGCTGTTCGATCGCCTGCTCCGGGGGGATCCCGAACGTGAATGACACCGTGGCGACCGGGTCTCGCCGCAACATCTCGATCTTCTCCTCGAATGCATCATCGTTGAAGTGGGGCGGACCCAGCGCGATGCCCGCGCGCCCTGCCTCTTCCCGCAGGCGCCCCGCGTACTCCTGCACCCGATCGGGATCAGCCGGTTGGCCTCCGGGCGCGAAGACGTTGACACCGAAGCGATCGGTCTGGCTGCGGGTAGTGGAGATCTCCTCTTGCAGGCGCTCAGCCGTGAGGTAGCCCGCAGCGAGGAATCCGAGTCCGCCGCCACGCCATACCGCCGCGGCAAGGGCCGGGGTTGACGGGCCGCCCGCCATTGGCGCTTGGACGATGGGAACGGCCAGGCTTTCGAGGACACTGCTACCACCGATGTGATTCATCCGCGCCTACAGTCTGTCGATCGTTGGGAATGTCGCGTCCGCGTGGGCGCAAGCGCGTAGGTAGAGAGCAACCCCTACATCGCCGGTCCAGAGGGTGTGGCGCCCGTGGCCGAACCGTTCACGTTCGCGTTGGACCTGCTCGATCGCATGCATCGCGAACCGGCGGGCGCGGTCGAGCCAACGCTCGTCACCCGTCAGCGTGAACACCTTCAGGAACGCGAAGCCGTTGCCCGCGGTGCCGTGGCAGAGTCCTGAGCCTTTGCGTAGCGGCCCGGCCCGCCAGGTCAGCTCTGCGCCGGCGAGTGCCAGCTCCTGCGGCATCAGGTCGCCGAGCGTCGCGACGATGCCGGGCGCGCCGTGGCACCACTGCAGGCGAACCAGATCGCGTCCCGGCAGCGGTTGCGCCACCGGGAGCCAGTTGATCAACCCGTTCTCGCGCATTGCAGTTCGCTCCAGAACGTGCGTCACTCGCCGGCTGAGGGCGTCACCGCTCACGTACCCGCGTAGCGCGTGCGCGTTGCCGGCGAAGCCGTGCGCCGGGCCGAGAAGCCGCGACTGCCGGCCATAGAGGTTCTGTGTCCATAGGTCGGTGGTCATGTCCCAGCGCTTCCACAGGAGCTCGGCACTCTCGCTCCACTCGTCGCCGAGTCCGCATGCCCGTGCAGCGAGCATCGTTCCGGGCGACCCCCACATTAGCTCCCACGTGGGGTGCTGGCGATTCTGGCGCACCAGCTCGCGCAGACGTCGCTCGTCCGCTGCCGGTGAGCCGACCCTCGCCGCGACGACAAGCAGCCCCGTCTCGCCCATCCACAGACTGGGAGGGTGCGCACGCTCAGCAAAGTCAGGCGATGCTCGGTAGCGATCGATGGCCGCTGACGCCATCGCGGCTGCATCGATTGATGATCCCAGCTCGTGCAGCGCCCAGATCATTCCCGCACTGCCGAGATACAGCGAGCCAATCGACGGGGACTCCGCTGCGTCGTCGTGAGGATGGCCCGGCCAGCCTGCCTCACCGGCCGCCGCCTCTGCATGGGCGACGATCGCCGCCACGGCAGCCTCGGCACGACTCGGATCCCATGCCCGCTCCGTCAGCGTCTCGTGCTCCTCGACTCGCCACAACACCGTGGGCGGATCATCCCAAGCTCGTGACCAGACCTCTCGTCCCGCGAGTCTGTACCTGGGCCCAGCCACCTAAACTACGGGATAGTGTCGGCTGAGGAGGTTGACGAGTACCTGCGTGGGGTGGAGGAGCCGAAACGCAGCGCGCTTCAGAGGCTGCGCCTCACAATTCTCGAGATCGTCCCCGAAGCCGAGCAGGTGATCTCCTACGGCGTTCCCGCGTTCCGCGTACGCGGCGAGACCTTCGCCGGCCTTGCGGCGTTCAAGACTCACTTGAGCTACTTGCCATTCAGTGGCTCGGTCCTCGGGCAGCTGTCCGACCAGCTCGAGGGCTACACAATGACCAAGAGCTCCCTGCACTTCCCGGTCGAGCGCCCCCTCCCGAAGGCACTCGTGGAACAGCTCATCGCCGTGCGTCTCGCCAACGACAACTCGCCCTCGCGGTAAAACCTGCCGGAGCGGCCTCTGCGCGGCGCCATCGGAGGGGGCAGACCCAGCTTGGGGGGTCAGTGCAGAAGGGCGAAAGACTTCCTCCGAGAAGCAAATTTTCCGCCCGAGATGGCGAACACACAACCGACATGAGCGCTGCCGTCAGCGGCCACGTCTGGCTCTACGAGGGGAGGCGGTCCAAGACCTGGTGCGTGAAGTGGCGCGACCATCAGGGTCAGCACGAACGTCGGCTCGGGCCGGCGTGGGCCCAGAAGGGTCCGCCGGCGCCGGGCTGTTTCCGCGAACGCGAGGCCAAAGCCGCGCTCGAGGAGATCCTGGTGGAAGCCCGCAAGGGCGTCTCACAGCAACGCCGGACAGGGGTTACGTTCGCGCGCGCGGCCGAGGACTGGTACGAGCACGGGATGCTCGAGCGCGACTGGTCGCCGAGCCCGAAGGCCGAATACCGCTCGGCACTCGTCGCACACCTCATCCCCGCCTTCAGTGAGCTGCGGATCGAGGCGGTCGCTCCTGGCCGGATCGAACGCTTCCGCAACGACGGGGTGCGCCAAGGCCGCCATCTCTCGCCGCAACGCCAACCGGCTGCTCGCGATCATGCACGCGATCTTCATCCACGCATGCGCCTACCACGGGCTCAGGGACAACCCGGCGGCTGCGGTCAAGAAGCCGGCGTCAGTCCTACGACGCGGCCCGATACGAGTTCTTCGCCCCCGAGGAGATCCAGCTGCTCGTCGACGCAGCCGCTGCTCGGTCTGCGGCCAATCCTTCACGCTGTGCCGTCAGCGTGCGGCCGTGTGGCCTACCACAGCGTGTAGCCCCCATCGACGACGAGCACAGAGCCGGTGACGAAGCTCGACGCATCGCTGGCGAGGTACACCACCGACGGACCGAGTTCCTCTGGGAGCGCGTAGCGTCGCATCGGCGCGTCGTCGATCCAGTGCCGCCGGAACTCCGGCCGGTCGACCGGCGACATCTCCGTCTTGACGTATCCCGGAGCAAGCGCGTTGACGCGAACGCCGAACGGCGCCCACTCGGCCGCCAGCGACCTCGTGAGGTGGTGCACCGCCGCCTTGGAAGCGTTGTAGGCCGGCTGCATCTGCGGGCGGTTAACGATCATCGCCGAGATCGACCCGATGTTCACGATCGCGCCGCTGCCGCGCCGGACCATCTGCTCTCCGACGATGCGGCTGCATTGCCAGAGCCCGTCGACATTTACATCCCAAACCGTGCGCCACTGCTCCTCAGACACGCCCAGTGCCGCCCCATGCAACGCCACGCCAGCATTGTTGACCAGCACATCAACGGGCCCAAGCTCCTCAGACACCGTGTCCAGCATGGCCGCGACACTCCCCCCACTTGTGACGTCCGTGGCTACGGCGGTGGCGCCCAGCTCGCGTGCGACGTGCTCAGATCGCGCTTGGTCGCGGGCTGCGATGACCACGCGCGCACCTGCTTCGCGCAGGGCGCGCACAAAGGCGTAGCCGAGGCCACGATTACCGCCGGTGACAACAGCGACCTTGCCGTCAAGGCGGAAAGTGTCGAGCACCGTCATGAGCCGGCGGGGCTCGAGTGGACGGTCCCGTTCGGCGTCGGTTCTTTGTCTACGAGACTTCGCAACGGATCACCGCGTATGAGCGTATCTCGGCTCGCTGAGCACCGCATTGGATCCTTCGCGGAGGAACGGCTGCAGGCCACGCTGCAGGACGAGTGCTTGCCACGAATGCAAGCGCCGGCGTCGCGATCACCGGGCGCTCGTCTGCGCGAATACCGAGCGTCAGCTGCGCGAGCCGTCGCAGACGCCCATCCTCCATCGTGCGCCTGGCGCTAACAGGCGTTCCGGCCCGAGCACCAGGCTAACGCGCCGGACGGTTTCGCACATAGGGTGTTCGCACGCGTTTCGCACTCACGGGGGCTATACCCACGCCCGCCCGGTGCCCCCGCCAGCACGAATGCAGGGCCCGGTTCCGAACCTGACGCGTGCCCTGCTGTTCGCCAGAACCAAGCGCTCGGCGAACTGGCCGCGCTTTCGTGCAACGCAGCAGCGAGCATCCGGCGCGTCTTAGGAACTCCGATGCCCGGCGTCAGTCGTCGGCCGCCCCGATCCGGCGCGATCGCTTTCTTCCCGCTGCCGTCCAGCCTCCGGACGAGCGCATCGGCGACGTCAGGATAGTCCGGGGGCTCGACGCGGATCGCGCGGGCGTCGGGCGCCACGGCCGCGCCCGCAACATCGAGCAGCTGCTGCCTTTCGTCCAAAGGGGTACTCGCCGAACCGGGCGTGTGGCTGCACGACGAGCAGCTCTCGTGCCGGATCAGGTACCGCTCAGGCGGAAGACCGGATGATCTGGCGCGATTCGGCGCAGTTCCTCATCTGAGGAGTCGGGGCCGACCCCGCCGAAGAACACCCCGACCTCGAAGTTCCACTTCTTCAAGTAGGCCCGCAGCAGCGGTGACTTCTCGTCGTCGGCGAGCTCAACTGCATTGAACTCCTGCGTTCGCCGGCCGACGCGGAGCCTTCCTTGACCGCTGGCGCGCAGGTTCTTGACCCACTGCGTCTGACCGCGCGGGGCGACCAAGTAATCGGCGTCCTGGTAGCGCATCAGGTTGACCGGGGTCTGTCGCCACTCCCCCGACGTGCGGCCCTGGACCTCTAGCACCCGGGAGCCATACACGCTCACACCCACGCGCGTGAGGGCGGCAACGACCCGGTTGAAGACGTTGGTCGTGAACCATCCCGGACGCTGGTAGTGCTCGGGCATCCGAGCCATTGTGCCAGTCAGGATCGCGTCGGCTCCCCCGCGCTTCCCCCGCGGACCCACTATTCAAGGTCGGCCCACGCGTGCCTGCGTTGCCCCCGGCTCCGCTGCCAAGCGCCGCTTCGGCTGCCGCTTTCCATGCGATCAGGCACTCTGCCGCGGACCACTGAGCGCCTCGTCAGGCGGGGCTCAGCCGCACGTACCGCCGGTCAGTCGAAGCGTCGCCGGCCGGGCGATCGCTTTGACCCGTGGCCAGCGTCACGGCGTACGACCGCTCATAGGACATGCTGTGGTTGCCTCGACCGCCGCCGGGAGAGGGCCACGATTGCTTGCCCTTGTGTGGAGGGCCTGCCAAAGACCAGCCCGTCCCGACGGTGGTGAGGTGCCGCGAGCTGCAACAGGACGTAGCCCCGAACTGTGAGGGCCTTGTCTATGAGCATCCGCAACGGTACCTCCCGGTCGGGGCGTTGTGAAGGGTGACCTGACCCGAGGAGGTGGAGATGGCGTGCCGGTATGCCGGGATCGACTGGGCGTCGGACAAGCACGAGGTGCTCGTGGCCGACGAGGCGGGTGCGGACCTGTTGAGCGCGACGTACGCGCACGAGGAGAGGGGTCTGAGCGCGCTGTGCCGAATGCTGGTGCGGATGGAGGTCGGGCTGGTCGCGATCGAGCGACCGGACGGGCTGCTCGTGGAGCGGCTGCTCGATGCCGGGCTGCGGGTGTTGGCGTTGCACCCGAACAAGGGTCGCCGCCGCGCGGGACCGGTTCCGGGTCTCGGGCGGGAAGTCCGACCGGTTCGACGCGTTCGTGCTCTGCGAGCTCGCGCGCACCGACATCATCGCTTCCGAGTGCTGGAGCCCGATTCGGATCAGACCATGGCGATCCGGGCGTTGACCCGGGCGCGGGAGGATGTGGTCGCCGCGCGGACCGGGGTGGTCAACCAGCTCCGCGCGGAGCTCGAGCGGTTCTGGCCCGGGCCGCTTGCACTGTTCAGTCACATGGACGCCGAGATCCTGCTCGCGTTCCTGGAGCGCTACCCCAGCCCCGCGGATGCTCGCGGTCTTGGAGTGGCGCGGATGCAGGCGTTTCTTGAGCGCGAGGGGTACTCCGGCGGCCAGCACCCGACCGCACTGATGGCCAAGCTCCGCGGCGCCCCCGCGGACGCGTCGGCGAGCTGGAGCTCGCCGCACGCCGGCAGCTCGTGCTCAGCTTCGTGGCGATGATCCGGACGCTGAACGCCCAGATGAAGCAGCTGGAGGGCGAGATCAGAACCCGGGTCCGCGCGCACCCCGACGGAGCGATCTTCCTCTCGCTGTTCAAATCACCCACGAGCGTGATCACCGCCGCGGAGCTGCTCGCTGAGATCGGGGACTGCCGCGAGCGCTACCCAGACAGGGATGCGCTCGCTGCCGACGCCGGCCAGGCCGCGGTCGCCGTCGAGTCCGGCAAGTGGAAGACCGCCGGGTTCCGCCGCGCGTGCAACAAACGCCTGCGCGTCGCGTTCTGCCGCCTGGCGGACAGCAGTCGCCACTGGCGCCCCTGGGCCCAGGACCTCTACGCCCAAGCCTGCCAACGTGGACACGACCACCCCCGCGCGATCCGCACCCTCGGCCGCGCCTGGTGCCGTGTCCTCTGGCAATGCTGGCGCAACCACATCCCATATGACCCCGGGCGACACCGCGCCCTGCAACGCCACATCACCGTCACCATCCCGGTGTCGTCAGGCAGGATCGTCGACCAGCCCGCCACCCGACGCCTTGCCGGGCCCGGTCTATGGCGACCGGATCTCACTCCCATCCCCACCAACACCTGACGACCGGCACCCCGTCCACCGCAGAGGAGGTTGACACAGGACGTCTTCGGCGACGTCGGGGTCGTCCGCCCGCTTCGGCGACGTCGGGGTCGTCCGCCCGTGGGACGGTCGCCCGACCAGGCGATTGAGTCCGTTGCTTCCTTAGAGACCCCGAATCCTGACTCGATCAGCTCGAGGTGGTCGATCATGCGCTTGAGAGCCACGCGGAGCGCGTCCGCGCCCATGGCGACGCCTCCTACCAAATCCCGAGCGCGCAGCGTGCCCGCTTCACCGCGGGAAGCTCCTCGGAATGGTGGAAAGGTTCTCCGAAAGAGTCTCCAATATGCCCGGAATCGGGGTTCCCGCCACGGGACTAATTCCAACGGCGGGTTGCCCCAAGCGCTTCGCGCTTGTGGAAACAGCCCCGACTGTCTGCCGTGTCGGGCAGGACTCGTTAGGCGGATACGTGCTCAACGGGTCGCCTCACCACGGACCTGCCGTCGTCAAGTCTCGCCGACGTCTGCCGACAAATAGGGAGACCAGTAGTACGTTTCCAAGCGCAAGCGCAGGTGGACGCTCGGCGCGCCCGTAATGCCGAATGGGAACGGGAGCGCGCGGAGCGCCCGTCGCTGGCGCCAGGATGCCGAGGTTGTTCAACGAAGGGCTCCCACCGGCGCGTCTTGTGGCTCGACGGCGCTTGGTCAGAGCACGCCCACGATCTTCGCGAGCGCGTAGATCGCTGCGGCAAGCAACAAGCCTATGATGAGCCTCGGCGCGACCCTGGACGCACTCCGCCGGGACCTACTCAGCGGGAGGTCATCTGGTTCGTACGCGGGCGACGGGGGCGCGTACTGTCGCTGCGCGCGGATGATGTCGTCCTCGCTATCGAGGGGATTGGGTCGGGGTGGTTCAGACGTCATCCTTAGGTTCTCGAGAATTCCGCGTGAGTATTGCCTAGCTTGGCTTGCACCGTCTCCTGCCTCGAACGGACCACTGCTCTTCACAACCCGCTGAAACGGGCGGCGGCGATCACAATCGCCTGACCGGCCGCCGCTGCGAGTCCAGCCAGGAGCAGTCGAAACGCAGACGCGAGCCGTCGCGCCCGGGCATTGTTGATCGCCGCCTCCTCCTCGAGCAACTCAATCGTGCGCCGTGCGAAATGCTCGTTCACGGTGGGCACATCGGTGCCTTGGGTCGCATATCGACGCAGGACGTTCGGGTTGAGCAATGGACGCAGCCTCGGCGCGACGACTAGGACGGAAAGCGCCGCGGCGCACACGAGGAGACTCACTGCGGCCACGAAGAGCACCAGGAAGACGGGTTCGCCGACCGCGCCCAAATGCTTCGGAGCCTGTCCCGCGAGTGCACTTGTGACCGCCAGAACAACGCCGATGAAACCCGATAGGGCGGTGCCCCTACTGCCGAGACTCTCTCCGCTCGCATGTTCAATCGCGAGTTGTTTCTCCGCCAAATCGGCGACGCGGGCGCGCAGGTCTTGGTCGTTTATCGGGCTCATACCTGCGCCCCCCCGGTGGGGCAACTTCGGACCGAGGAGTCGGGTGCGATCTGACGCCAGAGGTGGGTTCTCGAGGTGATAGGGGCGACCGGAACCGAGCGGTCTAGGGCCACTGGCTCCCCGCACTGCGAAGCTTGCCGCACGCCCCGCCAGTTCGACGTGGAGTTGGAATTCCCTCGGAGTCGGAGGAGCGCGGGCAGGGCGGAGCGAGACGAGCGATTCCGGCTGATCGACGGCGGTCGGGTGAACTCTGTCTTCGTGATCGAACGCAGGCGAGTGCCCGTGTTCACGGTCGGGTTGACCGAGTCTGAGGCCAGGAGTGCGCGCGACTTTCAGGCGGAGTGGCCACCGAACAGCGCTGCTCGAGAGGAGGCATACTTCCACAGCGCGGAGCTTTGCGGTGCGCATTCGGGCAATGGTTCGCGGCAGCACTGAGGCCGCCAGGACGTAGCGCCTCAAGACTCCGGAGCCAGACCGTCTTGCACTCACAGACACGAGTCGGCCAGCGCCTCAGCCGGACGATCCTTCTTATCCACCGACGCGCATGCGGATGAGTGCTTCGGCGACAACTCGAGCGCGTTCCCGTGGAACGTGCCACCACGCTGACGGCTCGCTCCCGTTCGGGTCGGGTGCCCCTCCTCACGCCGCTTTGGGGACAGCGCGAGTGCAGATCGGCCGCGGAGACAGGCTGCGCGGAGTCGCCGATCGGCCTCAGCTGCCCTGCGCCGCTAACGGCACCGGTTCGTCGGCACAATGGGGGCATGCTCATCGTCTCCGGTCACCTCGTCCTCGATTCAGCGGACCGAGACGCCCATGTCGTGGCAAGTGCCGGTGCGGTGCGCCTGGCCCGCCAAGCACCTGGGTGTCTCGACTTCGCGGTCTCGGCTGATCCGGTGGATCCCACGCGGGTCAACGTGTTCGAGCGGTGGGCGCGCCCCGAGGACCTCGACGCGTTCCGCGCGAGCGGCGACCCCGATGACGAGCCAGTCGATTTCTCACGCATCCGCCGCTTTGAGATCGAGCAGTACAGCGTCGAGCGCCGCATTTAGCAGCGTCTGATCGCAGGTCGCACCGGGCGCGGGGAAAGCAAGCAAATCGGCGCGACCGCTTTCATCCTCATGCTGTCGCGACGCTGGCGATCGCCTTGGCGACGACAGGCTCCTCCGCGCGGACGCGGCGTTTGAGCGCCCGCGCGTCTGCTTTCCGCGGTGGACTGCCTTAACGAGGCGCCGTCCTGGTCAGGCGTTTGCGTTGGCGAGGGTGTTGGCCGGGGTGGGCCGCGCGGGGCATGGCCCACATCGCTATTCGTGCCAAGCGCAAGCCGCTCGCCAGCGAGCAAGCACACCCGATGCCTATGCAATGTCTGCTGCTCGGCCATCCCGACGAGAGTGCCGCAACGGCGGGGACGGGTGCTATCAGCTAGGCCGGTACTCGTGCCCGTGGCCTTGCCGCCGTGACACCCTTGACCCACGTCCCCTGTGGTGATTGCCGCGCGATATCCCGGGGTCAACTACGCTGAAGGACGCGAGCCGCCGCGCGCATCAGTCGATCAATGGCGCGCCAGCTCCGCTTGGATGTGGCCGCCGGGCGCTCGGCCCCGTTCCGCCCCTCCGACCGGCTGAAGGTCTAGTGTCGCGGCTCTGCGCGACGCCGACTTCAAGAACGCAATAGACCTGATATCCAAGGTCATGGACGCGGCCGGTGTGGTCGTCGTCGTCTGCGGACTGCTCGTCGCAACGGGCGCGTTCGCGCTCGCACAGAGAGATCGCGACCAACAACTACTGGCCTACCGGGTTTATCGCCAGCAGGTGGGGAAAGCCATCCTCCTCGGCCTCGAGTTCCTGGTCGCCGCGGACATCATCCGCACGGTGGCAGTCGCCCCAAGCTTCCGCGGTGTCGGCGTCCTAGCCATCGTCGTCGCGGTGCGTACGTTCCTGAGCTTCACCTTGGATGTTGAGCTGGAGGGACGGTGGCCGTGGCAATCGCGCCAGACGCCAGCGAGCCCGTCGAGCCAACTGCAGGCGCCGCCGGCGCAACATTGATCGCGCTCGCGCTTCGCCGGAACCTGACCGGCCCCGGCGGAGCGCGGCCACCACAATCGCCGGACATCCGAACATCCGAACATCCGGACATCCGGACCACGCCCTCCAGGCCCGCGGCGTTCATCCGAGCCATTGAGCTCAATGGACACGATGCGTACGCCAGCACCGCCTACGCCGGCTTCCTCGCAGACACCGTCAAGGATCCGCGATGGAAGTCTGCCCTGATCCGGCCGCCGGAGCACCTTCAGCCCGGAGCGTGTACACACGAAATGGCCGCCGACCATCGTGAGCAGAGACGCCGGAGCGGTCCGGGCGAGACACCACCCCTAGCCGGAGGGCAGTCCATGCGCGTCGTCGTCTCACCTCGCGACCCCGTGACCGATGCGTCGGTCGAGGCGGCGCGTGAGGGGCTGCGCTGGTCATCGATGCGGGTGGGATCGCGGCGCGCGTCGTCAAGGTTGACGACCGCCACCTGATGCTGATGCTCGACTTCAGGTCAGCCGAGGACGCCGACCGAGTCGCGCGTGAAGTCGCCGGTCCCTGGATGCATCGTGCCGCTCCTCGCTGACGGCACCGAGCGGTGCCTCGGCGAGGTGATTGCCTCGGCGCCGGCGTGAGTTCCACGGTTCCGGACAGCGCGAGACTGCACCCGCGTCCGAGGGCACGCTTGCCACGCTGGTCTCTCGCTTTCCGGCCTGCTCGGTCGCGCCGAGCGTCGGAGTCTGATACAGCGGACGATCGCATTCGCCCGCCAGCGCCACCCGGACGCGCACCTGCTTTAGACACTATGGAGGACCGGCCCTCGGTGTGTCGAAGTGGTCGGCACTCCCCGCGCAGGCTGTGGGGTAAGTCTTCGCGCTGAGGATTGCGCCCTCGGCGCGGGGCCACAATCTACGAGAGGAGCGCCGATGCCTGACGGTATCCGTTGGGTCGGTCTCGACGTGCACGCGCGCGAGTCGACACTCGCGATCTTCGACCAGGGAACGGGCGAGGTTGTGACCAGGCGGGTGGTGGGCCGCCCGCACGAGCTGCTGCCGTGGTTGCGCGGGGTGGAGCGGCCGACACGGATGGTTTACGAGGCGGGTTCGACCGGCTACGGGCTGGCGCGTCGCGCGCTGGCGGAGGGGATCGAGCTCGGGGTGTGCGCGCCGAGCAAGACCGAGCGCCCGCCGGCGGATCGCGTCAAGACCGATAAGCGTGACGCGATCCGCCTGGCGAGATTGTTGGCGGCCGGCGAGTTGACGCTGGTCACGATCCCGTCTGTGGAGCGTGAGCAGCTGCGCGATCTGGTGCGCTGC
>JALYZY010000011.1 GCA_030948665.1 Actinomycetota bacterium
GGGCGTGCCGGTGCTGCTGCCGGGGGAGCGCGTCACGAGCGAGGTGGTTCAGTACCTCCGGGAGCTGACCGCGGCCGGGGCACGGCTCCACGGCGCGGCGGACCCCACCTTCAGCACCATGCGCGTCCTGGTCGACCGCGCGCGCTGAGATCAGGACAGGCGCCCCCTGAACTCGCGCCGGGTAGCGGCGCGCCAATTTTCCCTGCACCTCGTCGGGCGCCCAATCGGGCAGGTCGAGCGCCAGCTGGTGAGAGATCGTGAAGGCATAGAGCTCATAGCTGCCGCGGAGGTGCTCGAGACGCTTCCGGGACTCTCGTGCTCCTCGGCGTGAAGGCCGCTTCCTTCGCAGTGAAGGCCGCTTCCTTCGAGCACTGCAGAAGCTCGGCGAGGCTCGCCTCTGACAGGCGCTCCCGGTCAGGTCGAGCGACGAGACGTCCCGAAGTGAACGCGTGCGCGAGACCTGCGAGGGCGTGGCGCCCGAGCCTGAAAGTCATCCGCGCCCCCTCGAGTCCCATGTAGCACGCGATCACCCCGACGCTGCGCATGCCGAGGATCGCGAGCAGCGCGAGCGGTCCGAACACGCCGAGCATCGTGTCCTCGGCCGACCGCGGACGGCCCCGGGCTCCCCACCGCCAGGGCTTCCACAGCGTGCGCAGGGCCTACGCCCGAGCCGCGGATCTCGCTTGACGCGCCGGGGAGCACGAAGACGGCGAAGAACTCAGACAGCAGGACTGCGGCCACGACGACGCAGACCAGTGCAACGGCCAAGCGCTTCGTTGGAGCGTTGCACGCTCGGTGTTGTTAGGTCCGCCCGGGCGAACCCTTCTGCCCGCGGGCTCGCAGGCGCCGCAGCTCCCCGAGGCCACCGCGACCTCGGGGAGCCCGGCTCCACGGGGCGGCCGATCCCACCTTGGCCACCGTGTGCGTTGTGGTCGAAGCCCGGAGTGAGCGGCGAGGTACCGGAGCGGACCAGCCGCCCCGGTACCCCATCCGTACGATCGCGCTACGGCTTGACGCGGAACACCTGTCCGGTCAGCTCACCGATATAGACGTAACCGGCGTGGACGCCGAGACCGACGACCGGCGCGACGAAGCCCCTCAGCAGCGTCTTCGGCTTGCCGCCCGCCATGGGCATCGTGACGACCAGGCCGGACTTGCCCTGGTTCCCGGTGAACTCCGAGAGGTACAGCCGCTGACCAATGATGCCGACGCCCATCACGTTGGTGTGTGGCGCGAACATCTTGAACGGCTTCGCGAAGCCCTTGCAGGCCGAAGCCTTGGTCCTGTTGCACTGCGGGAACCCGTAGTTGTCTCCCTTTCTGACGCGGAGCAGGAAGTCGGGCGGATTCTTCGCACCCTTGTCCTGGCCCAGATCCGAGACGAACGGGGAGGAGGATCCCGTCGGGAAAGCCATCTGCCACGGCTGGCGGATCCCGCTCGCGAATACGCGGAGATTCTTGCCGCTTGGCTTGATCGACAGGATGTCGTAGACGTAAGGCGTCCTTGCCGGTCCATGATCGTTGCCGTTCGTGAGGCCGAGATCCACGCCGACGTACAGCCGCCCGTTGGATCCGAACGCGAGCCCGTTGAAGCCGTCGAACTTCTTCGGCGCGGTGTAGATCGCCTTCTGCTTGGTGAACGTGGAGCCGTTCCAGCCGCTCCAGGCGAGCAGCTGCCACTTCGGTCCGCTCGCGGCGATGGTGCCGCCACTGACGTACAGGGTCCCGTCGCGCCAGGCAAGTCCGCCAACGAAGCCCGGAGAGCCGGGGAGCTTGGTCGCCGAGCCGCCCTTGAGCAGGAACACACCGCCGTTCGGTGGTCCGGACTGGTTGTTGCCGCCATCGCCCTCGAACACGTTGCCACCGCCGAACGCAAACGAGGTCGGAGTGCCGAGGCCGCTGGCGACCAGCTGCACCGGGTGACCGTTGGTCGATGTTGGTGGTGGCGGGCCGGCGGCCGTGGCTGCGGCCCCGAGCATGCTGAACGCCGCTGTCGAGACGCCCAGCAATTTGAATGCAGCACGTAAGAGCACTGAAACCTCCTTAAGCGAGAAACCCATGTCGCAGTCCGCGCATTTTGCGCGGCCCTACTTGTCCCCGGCGACAAGGGCGGCGAACATACCAAAACCTCTCGACTAATGCGTACCCGCGTTGCATCCGTATCCTCGCCGCCTTGAGCAACCAGAGCCTCGACATCGTTGCCCGGGCCCTCGCGGAAGACGTCCGTACCGGTGACGTCACCACGGCCGCCACTGTCCCCGATGGCGCTCGTGCCGCGGCCCTGATCACGCAGAAGGCTCCAGGAGTGGTCTTTGGGCTCGACCTCGCCGAGGAAGCGTTTCGGGCGCTCGACCCTGAAATCGGATTCGAGCGCCTCGGCAATGAAGGCGAGTGGCGCGAGGGTGGACCGATTCTCCGGATCGAGGGCTCCGCGCGCGCGATCCTGACCGCCGAGCGGACGGCGCTGAACTTCCTGCAGCGGCTGTCCGGCGTCGCAACGATGACGGCCCGGTGTGTGCGGGCCGTCGACGGCACGGGCGCGCGGATCCTGGATACGCGAAAGACAACGCCGGGCATGAGGACGCTTGAGAAGGCCGCGGTGACAGCCGGCGGTGGAACCAATCATCGTGCGGGGTTGTACGACGCGGTGCTGATTAAGGAGAACCATGCGGCGCTGGCCGGTGGCGTGGGCGAGGCTGTTCGGCGCGCCCGTGCACGGGTGCCGGACCTCCCACTCGAGGTCGAGTGCCGCACGCTCGCGGAGGTCGACGAGGCGCTCGAGGCCGGCGCCGGCCGAATTCTGCTCGACAACATGACGCTCGACCAGCTGCGCGCCGCGGTACGCCACGTTGGCGGACGAGCGGAGCTCGAGGCGAGCGGCGGGGCGACACTCGAGACGCTCCCTGAAATCGCACGCACCGGAATACAATTCATATCGGTGGGCGCCCTCACTCACGGTGCGCCCGCACTCGATCTGTCGCTGACCCTCGAACCGATTCCATGAACCTGCCAATGGCCGGGGTTGCCGGCTCACCGCTGCTGCTCGAGAACATCCCGGCGCTTCAGGACGAGGTTCGCTCGCTGGCGCGCGAGCAAGACGCGGTGATCCTGGCCCACAACTACCAACTCCCCGAGATCCAGGACGTCGCCGACTACGTGGGGGACTCGCTCGGACTCTCCCGGCAGGCGGCGAGAACCGAGCGCGGCACGATCGTGTTCTGCGGCGTTCACTTCATGGCCGAGACCGCCTCGATCCTGTGCCCGGACAAGCAGGTCCTGATCCCAGATCCGGATGCGGGGTGCTCGCTGGCCGACTCGGTCACCGCGTCGCAGCTGCGCGAGTGGAAGGCGAGGCATCCAGGCGCGGTCGTGGTGATGTATGTCAACACCACCGCCGAGGTCAAGGCAGAGACCGACTATTGCTGCACGTCCGCCAACGCGGTCCAGGTCGTCGAGCACATCTACGCCGAGTACGGCGAGGACGCGGAGATCCTGTTCGGGCCGGACATGTTCCTCGGCGCGTACGTCGAGAAGACACTCGGGCGCACGATGCATGTCTGGGACGGCGAGTGTCACGTGCACGCAGGGATCAAGCCGGCCGACATCTCGGCGGTCCGCGCAGCCCATGCTGGCTCCGATTTCCTGATCCATCCGGAGTGCGGCTGCTCGACGAGCGTGATGGAGTACGTGGCCGCGGGCGACATCTCCCGCGAGGGTGTTCACATGCTCTCGACGGGCGGGATGCTCGCCTATGCCGACGAGCGCGCGCGCGGCGACGGTGAGCCGGGCGCCGCAATTGTGGCCACGGAGACCGGCATGCTCCACGCACTTCGCAAGGCGTCGCCGCGTACGCAGTTCATCGCCGCCAATGAGGCGGCGCACTGCCGCTTTATGAAGATGATCACGCTTCCGAAGCTTCGCGATTGTCTACGCGACGGCCGATACGAGGTAGTGGTTGCGCGTGAGATCGCCGATCGTGCGCGCGTGCCGATCGAGCGAATGATCGCGATCACGCCATAGCGAAGCGCGGGCTGCGCGCCCAGCGGAGTCCTGAGCGCCCGAGCACCCCCGCGACCGCGGCCAGCACGCCGCCGAGCAGGAGCCAGAACCACACCGGAGGAGCAGCTCCGTACCACATCCCGTGGTAGCGGATCCGCTTCGGAAAGCCTGAGGAATCGACCTGCGCCTGGACATTCAGTAGAACGCCCACACGTCGTGCCAGCCTCGCCAAGGGGGTCGATTCGACGGTGAATGTCTGCCCGCTGTCGAGCTGGAGCTTGATGACGGGGATCGAAGCTTGCTGGCCGTACTTGTTTGTGATGACCTGATTGCCGCGGCCGATGATGGTCGCTGAGTGCATTCCTCCCGGCGGCAGCAGCGGCTGGGCGAGCGACACCGCGGCGAACAGTCCCAGGAGGGATGCGATCACAGTCAGCAGAACGCCCATCGGTCTACTGCGAACTCGCATGCGTCAGGTCAACCCCGGTGTCGATTGCCTCACGAACCGCCCGCAGCTGGGCGCGCTTGCGCTCAAACTCATCGGGCGTATAGCAGTGAACATCGGCAGGGGCGCCCATTTCTAAAGCGTCCCACAGCGATCCGGCCTGATAGACGCGCTCCAGCCAGGGCATTCCCTCGTACGCATGCGACACCAGGATCACCACGTACTCCGGCCCGCGCTCGCGCTGGGGCGGCGCACCCCGCTCGTCAGCCGCGCGCGCGCCGCCGAGCAGCGCCACGTCGATCGGCCAGCGATCTGAGACCCGATCGAGGTAGCGCGTGAGCTCGCGGCGGTTCAGGACTGATCCCGTAACCACGCCACCGATTCTCGCTGGTCCGGCGCCGTCTGACAATCCCGTCAGTAGCGCGCGACCGCAGCGACGATGTTGCCGAGCATCCGATCGGCGACCGAGTTCGCGGGACCGTCGAGCAACAGCGCGAATGCAAGTTCATGCCCTCCCTGGCTGTGGCAGTACCCCGCGAGGTTCGTGACGTAGTCGAGCGTTCCGGTTTTTGCCACGCAGCGTCCCCGGGCGGGCGGGTGGGTTGCCAGTCTCTGAACCGTCCCGCTGACGCCGACTACAGGGAGCGACCCCGACAGCATCTCGCCGAGTGGCGTGTGCCACACGTCGCGCAGCAGGTAGACGATCTCGCGAGGTGAGGACTGGTCCGATCGTGAGAGCCCGGACCCGTCGACGATGCGGGGGTGAAGGCCATAGCCGTTGATCACGTACGTGATCTCGGCGGCGCCGGTCGAAATGGTGCCGTTGCCGGCGAGCCTCGCGCCGAGCTGCATCGTCAAGAGCTCTGCGAATAGGTCATCGGACGGGACGTCCATCAGCTTCAGAAGGACCGACATCGGTGGCGAGCTCAGCGATGCGAGCTCGACCGCGCTCCCGGGCGTGCGGGCGATCCGAGTCGATGCCCGCGCCCCGATGTGAGCCCCTCGCATCGTGAGGACCAGCTCGTGCACGGCGAAGGCGGCGGGCCCCAGCTTGCGCGTCACGGAGCCGTGGTCATAGGTGAGCGCGCCGAGATCGCCTCCATAGTCCGGGACATCGGGGGCGTAGCTCGTGGCCGGCCCGCCGGGACTGAGCGCGAACAGCCACGGATCGGGAATCACAAACCCCGTGACGCGCTTGATCCCCGCGGCGCTCAGCTGATGGACCAGCTCCACCGAAGTCGGCCCGTACCCCCGCTCCCAGACGCGGTTGAACTCGCCGTCGCCGAACGTCGGGTCACCGCCCCCGCGGAGATAGAGGTCTCCATGCCATACGCCCCCCGGCCCGAGGTGACCGGCGCCGAGCACGGTGGTCTGCAGGGTCGTCGATGGACCGAGGTCGCGGAGCAGCGCGACCGTGGTATAGAGCTTTTCGACCGATGCGGGGGGCCGCTTGACCTGGTCGTGCAGTGCGAACAGCTCGGTGCGCGCGCTGAGGTCGTAGACGAAGGCTCCGATATCAGGGCCGGCCTTCGCGAGTGCGCGCGAGATCGTGGCTCGAAGCGCTAATAGCGCGTGCGAGGGTGGGGGAGATGAGGGTCTGCTAGCGGTAGTGGTCCTGACCGGCGGCGAAGCGTTCGCGTCGGCGCTGCGCGAACGCTTCGTGGCGTGGTCGCTGCTGCCGCACGCCGTGAGCAGGCTCAACGCGAGCCAGGCCAGGAGGAGGCCCCGCTTCAAGCCGTAGTGAGCTCGTCCACCGTGTGCGGCCCGACGCACGCAACCGACAGCCGGTCCTCGACAGTTACGGCGACTTCGCGGACCTCCTCGAAGCTGACCTTGTCCAGCAGCTCGATTGCTCCGTCGGGATCGACGTCTTCACCATGAACGATCGCCTGCTGAGCCGCATACCGGGCTACCGTGCCCGTGTTCTCGAACGCGATCGCGCGGGCGCCCGCTGCATACGCGCGAGCGCGCTCAACCTCAGCCTCAGTCGGACCCTCGGAACGCAGTTCTCCGACGATCTCCCGCATCCTGCGCAGCGCCTCGATGCACTTCGAGGAGTCGAGCCCCGCCGACAGCTGGAGTACGGGAACGTCGGCGTAGGCGTGAGCGATCGAGTGCACGGAGTACGCGAGACCGCGCTGCTCGCGAATCTCGTCGAATAGGCGCGAGCCCATCGAGCCACCGAGCAGCGTCGAATAGATCGCCAGCGCCGCCCGTTGCGCCGGGTCGGCTACCGCGACATCGGGCCGATAGGACATCCGTAGGTGAGACTGGTTTGAGTCGCGCTCCCGGACCAGAACCGTCGGCTCCAGGGGCGGGGCGGGTTCGTAAGGTTCGGGGAGGGACCGCTCCGGAAAGCGGCCGAACAGCTCCTCGACCGAGCGACGTTTACCCGGCCCGCCGTCTTCGCCGTCGAGCCCACTGAGGTTTCCCACCAGGAACGCCGCCCCCCGTTCCGGCGCCCACCGGCGCGACCTGAACGCGACGATTCCCTCGCGCGAGAACGTCTCCTTGAGGTGCTCTGCTGGTCCCAGCACTGAGCGCCCCAGCGGATGGTCGCCGAACGCCGCCTCGTCGATCAGGTGCTCGGCCATCACGGCGGGCTGATCATTCGCGCGCGCGATCTCTTGGACGACCACGCCGCGCTCGCGCTCGAGCTCATCGGGGTCGATCCTGGGACGCGCCACGAAGTCGGTCAGGAGGTCCGCCGCCTCGATTGCTCGGGAGGCCCGGGCCGTGATATGGAACGCGACCAGATCATGGCTCGTGTAGGCGTTCAGGACGGCGCCGATCCGCTCAGCGGCCTCATTGACATCGCGATAGGTCGGGTAGTCCTCCCCGCCCTTGAACACCAGGTGCTCGAGAAAATGCGCCATCCCGTTCTCCTCGGGGCGCTCGGTTCGTGCGCCTGCGTCGAACGCGACGAGGATCGTCGTGGCTCGAGTCCCCTCGATCGGAACCCGGTACAGGGGCAGGCCGTTATCGAGCGTCGCGTGTGTAATCGGCGCCACGAGACAACGGTAGCGACCCCGGGGACCGTCCCGATCGTCGGCGTCGGCCGCGGTCCTCCTACCTGCGGGAAAGATCCTGCAAATCCCGTTGCAGGGCCCCCACCGCTGGAACACGCCGCCACCGGGGTCGGTAGGCTGAGCCTCACCCTATGGCTAGAACACAAACACAGCAACGCACCCGCCGCTCGACCGTCTCGGCGCCAGCGGCTCACCTCAAGCAACCCCGCGACGCGGCTCCCGGCGCCCCCGTAATCGAGTTCCGCGGCGTCTCGATGAGGTACCCGAGCGGCGATGTGGGCCTCGATCAGGCGACCTTTGCCGTGGACCGGGAGGACTTCGTGTTCCTCGTCGGGGCCACCGGCTCGGGCAAGTCGACCTTGATCCGTCTGCTGATCAAGGAGCGCGAGCCGACCGAAGGCACGATTCGCGTGGCCGGACGCGAGCTCGGGGACATCACCCGTAAGCGAGTCCCGTATTACCGGCGCAACATCGGTGTGGTCTTCCAGGACTTCAAGCTGCTGCCCGACCGAACCGTGCACGACAACGTCGCCTACGCGTTGCAGGTGACCGGGGGAACCCGCAGGGAGATCCGCGAGAAGGTGCCGGACATCCTGCGACTGACCGGCCTATCGACCAAGCTCCACAACTATCCCGACCAGCTGTCGGGTGGCGAGCAGCAGCGCGTGTCGATTGCCCGCGCGTTCGTCAACCACCCGCCGCTGCTGCTGGCCGACGAGCCGACAGGGAACCTCGATCCCGAGACGAGCATCGACATCATGCGCCTGCTCTACCGGATCAACCGAACCGGCACGACGGTACTCGTCGCTACCCACGATCAGGTGATGGTCGACAAGATGCGCCGCCGCGTTCTGGAGCTCTCGCGAGGACGGATCATCCGCGATGAGGCCACCGGGCTTTACGCGCGCGATGAGACCACGCGTGAGTTCGCGCACCGTCTGCGCGCGCCCACGACCCGACCTCCGGGGGTCTGAGCATGAGCTTCGGCTTCTTCATGCGCGAGGCACTTCGCGCGATGCGCCGCAACGCGGCTCCGAGCTTCGCCGCGTTGGCAACAGTGCTGGTGACGATGCTCGTCCTCGGCGTGTTCATACCGATCGTCCAGGCCACGAACGGCGCCGCCTCCACCGTCCGCGGCCGGGTGCTGGTGGACGTCTACATGAGCACCAGCGCAACTGCGGCGGACGGCACCCGCGTCAAGCGGGAGCTCCGGAAGCTCCAGCACATCAAGTCCGTGCAGTTCGTCTCTAAGGCGGCGGCGTACGCGCAACAGGCGAAGCAGGACCCCGCGGCGTATGCGCTGCTTTCATCCAATCCGCTCCCCGACACCTTCCACGTGATCCCCGACAACCCAGCGAACGTTTTCCTCATCTCGCGGGAGATCGCGGCCCCGGGAGGCAAGGCGATCGATTCGATGATCCAGAGCGTCTCCCAGAAGAAGACCGACACTAAGAAGATCCTCGAGGTGACGAACCTCGTGACGATCACCGCTGCCGGACTGACTGTGCTGCTGGCGCTTGCCTCCGTGCTGCTGATCGCCAACACGATCCGGCTGTCGCTGTACGCCCGCCGGCGCGAGGTCGAGGTGATGAAGCTGGTCGGCGCGACCGACTGGTTCATCCGCTGGCCATTCGTGATCGAGGGGACGATCGTGGGCGCGGCCGGAGCGGTGCTTGCGATCGTAGTTCTCGGCATCACGAAGATCGCGCTACTCGATCCACTGGCCAGCAGCTGGACGCTGATCGCGGCGCCGCGGACGATTGCGTTCTGGGCGCTTGTGGCGCTGCTGCTCGGCGCCGGAGTGATGGTCTCGGCGCTTGGCTCAGGTCTCTCGTTGCGCCGGTTCCTGCGCATCTAGACGCTGCGCTAGCGACCTCCATCGCGGTGGCCATCCGACCGCGCGGGCGGCCCAGGCGGGCAGGCTACCCTGCAATCAATGGCGTCAAGGCCACGAAGAAGACCCAGGATCACGGCGAGGATCGCCGTGCTGCTGGTGGTGCTCGTGGTCGGGATCTGGCTCGGAGGTCATTCCGGCTGGATCCCGTCGTCGGTGCGCGGAGCGTTCGTGAGCCGGAAGGACACGCCGCTCGTGCGCCAGGTGCTCGACATGATCGGACAGGAGTACTACCGGCACGTCAACTCATCGCAGCTGGTCAACAACGGGCTCGACGCGATCGTGGCGAGCTTGCACGATCCGTACTCCCACTACTTCTCGCCGTCGAATTACCGGGATTTCATGAACCAGTCCAACCCGCACCTGAGCGGGGTTGGAATTGACATAGATCTCGACACCCGTGGGCTGCGCGTGGTCGATGTGTTTCCCGGCTCACCCGCGGCGCGTGCCGGACTGCACCCCGGGGATGTGATCGTCGCGGTCAACTCGACTCCGCTGGCGAGCCACTCGACCGACTTCGGGTCGGCTCTGATCAAAGGGCCGGCTGGAACGCGCGTGGTCCTGACCGTCCTGCGCTCGGGCAAGCAGATGGTCATCCCAGTCACCCGGGCAAACATCGTGGTCTTCGTCTCAACCGGGACGATCGTCCGCTACCACCACCTGAAGATCGCCCGCCTGACTCTCAAGAGCTTCACCTCCGGCTCTGGCGCGGAGCTCAGACAGAACGTCAGCCAGGTCCTCCATCAGGGCGCCCAAGCCCTGATCCTCGACCTTCGTGAGAACGGTGGCGGGCTGCTCGACGAGGCGGTCAACGTGGCGAGCATCTTCATTCCAGACGGGACGATCGTCTCGACCGATGGCCGCGCCCAGGCGCGCCAGGTGTACATGGCCAAAGGGGGCGCGATCGCGCCGCGTATCCCGTTGGTCGTGCTCGTCGATCGCGGGACCGCGTCCGCCGCCGAGATCGTCACCGGCGCCCTCAAGGATCGTGGCCGTGCGAAGGTGGTAGGGACCAACACGTACGGAAAGGGTGTCTTCCAGCAGATCCAGCAGCTGCCCAATGGTGGTGCGCTGGACATCACCGTGGGTGAGTACTTCACCCCGAACGGGACGAACCTGGGCGGAGGCGGGGTCAAGGAGGGCAAGGGGATCACGCCGAACATCTACGCGCTCGACAATCCCGCCACCCATCCGGACGAGGCGCTCGAGGCCGCCGAGCGGACCGTTGCCGCAGAAGTTCGCTAGGCCACCCCCGCGTGGTGCCGGCCGTTGAGCCCAACTTCTGATACTCCCGCCGGCGGTACTCACGTCGCCGTGATCGAGCGGCGTGGCAAGTTCCTCGTCGCCGAGCCGTTCTTCGAACGAGGACCGCGGCTGGTGGTCAGCCGTGATCGGCGGGCGAACGTCGGAGACCTCGTCGTCATCCGCGCCGGGGCGGCTCGAAACGGCCGCCGGGGAGGACGGGCCACGATCGCGCGCCGGCTCGGCAGGCCGGACGTGGCCCGTGATGTGATCGAGGCGCTGATGATCGACCGCGGGCTGCGTCGTTCATTCGATCCCGCGGTCGAGCACGAAGCGCGAATCGCCTCTGAGGACTGGCGCGCTGAGCGCTCCGCTGCCGGGCGCCGGGATCTCCGCTCGCTACCGACGTTCACGATCGACCCCGCCGGCGCCGAGGACTTCGACGACGCAATTTCCGCTCGTGCCCTCGAGGACGGGTCCTGGCGCGTGTGGGTCCACATCGCCGATGTATGCGCGTTCGTCAGCCCCCGCTCCCTGGTCGACCGTGAGGCCTACCGGCGCGCTACCAGCGTTTACGTTCCCGGGTCAGTCGAGCCGATGATTCCGCCAGCGCTGTCCAACAATGCCTGCTCGCTTGTGCCGGGCGAGGATCGGCTCACAGTGACCGTAGAGCTGTCGATCGATGCCGGTGAGGTCACCAAGAGCGCCTTCTACCGGTCGGTAATCCGCTCTCGAGCGCGTCTCGAGTACGGCCAGGTAGACCGCATCTTCGACGGCACCGAGTCCGCGCAGGCGCCTTGGGGGGAGGGACTCGGTGCGGCACGGGCAGCGGCGGCCACCCTCGCCGAGCGCCGGGAGGCAAAGGGAGCGCTGGCGATCGACTCGGCAGAACCGGAGTTCGTCTTCGACCGCGAAGGCAACGTCAGGTCGATGGTTGCCGTCTCGCAGACCGAGTCCCACCGGCTGATCGAGCACCTGATGATCGCCGCGAACGACCAGGTCGCCCGACTGCTCGAGTCACGGCGGGTCCCGGCGCTCTATCGCGTCCACGAGCGACCCGACGGGGCCGCCGCGCAGCGCCTGATCGAACAGCTGGCTTCCCTCGATATTCCCACTCCACCAGTCCCTGGCGGCCACATGACTCCGCAGCAGGCCGCCGAGGTGATCGGCGAAGCCTCACAACTGCTCGAGCAGTACCTGCGCAGCTCCGGGCGCGGCGGGCGGGGGCTGACTGCGCTGGTCCTCAGATCTCTGAAGCAGGCTTACTACGACGATCGGAACCTCGGGCACGCCGGGCTGCAGCTGCCGAGCTACTGCCACTTCACATCACCGATCCGGCGCTTCCCGGACATCGTCTGCCACCGCGCGCTGCTCTCGGTGGTGCAAGGCGAGCAGGCCGCTCCCGAAGCCTCGTGGGTTACGGCGGCGGCACCGTGGTGCTCGGCGCGCGAGCGGGAGGCGATGACGATCGAGAGGGACGCCGATGACATCACCCGCTGCTTCCTGCTCGAGCGTCTGCTCGTCGGGACGGGCGACGCGACATTCGACGGCGAGGTGGTAGGCCTCGCGGGGGTTGGAGCATTTGTCGCGTTCGGGCCCGACGGAGCTTTCGAAGGATTACTGCCGGTGAGGAAGCTGCGCGGCGACTGGTGGGAGTGCAGCGAGCTCGGGACGACGCTGATCGGTACGCACAGCGGGCGTGCAGTCAAGCTGGGGGATCCCGTGCGGGTGACCGTTGACCGGGTCGAGGCGCCGCGTGGCCGCGTGGATCTGCTGCCGGCCTGGGAGGATTGAGGCGCCGTGGCTAAAGGACGCAAGCGCAAGGGGGTACCGGGAGACGTCGCCCGTAACCGCCAAGCCGCGTACCGCTTCGAGCTGATGGAGCGCTTCGAATGCGGGATCGTGCTGACCGGCACCGAGGTCAAGTCACTGCGCGAAGGCAAGGCCCAGCTGAAGGACGCATACGCGACGGTGCGGGAGGGCGAGGTGTGGTTGATCGGGCTCTATATCCCGCCGTATGGCCCCGCATCGCGCGATAACCACGACCCTGAGCGCCCCCGCAAGCTCCTGATGCATCGATCGGAGATCGAGCGGCTCATGAGCAAGACCCGTGAGCGGGGATTGACGCTCGTGCCGACTCGGATCTACTTCAGCGGCGAGCGCTCACGAGCGAAGGTCGAGATCGCGCTGGCGCGCGGAAAGGACCTCTACGACAAGCGAGAGACGCTCCGAAAGCGAGAGATGAGCCGGGACATGCAGCGTGAGCTGCGTGAGGCCCGCCGTTGAACCCGCCATCATCTATGCAATCAACCATCTAGCGGATACGCCAAGCGTGACCCGGGTAAAGGTGACCTATGACCATTGGAACATCGATTGTGCTGATAGCGGTCGGAGCCATCCTCAAATGGGCGGTGACGGCGCACGTCAGCTGGATCGACCTGCAGACGACCGGGACGGTGTTGTTCGTCGTCGGCCTCGTCGGACTGGCATTGGCGATCGTCTACACATTCTGGTCCTCGTCGCGCCACGACGATTACGACCAGACCCGGCCGATGCGCCGCCCGCCTGAGATGTGATCCGCGGCCGTCGGCCGCTAGGGGATGCTTCGAGGCAGGTTGGTGGCGTTCATTCCCACCACCAGCAGTGCGATCAGGCTCAGGTAGACGACCGCGACGAGTGCGCGGTCAAGTGGCCTGACCCGGTAGTAAGCCGCCTGTGCCTCGCCTCCGGTCTTTCGGAGCCTCCAGCGCTTCCAGGTCTCCATCGCAGCGAACAGAAGGATCAACAGGAAGATGGGGTTCGAGAAGACGAACAGCAGCGGGATCATCGCCGCGAATCCGACGAACCACATCCACGGGGCCATTGCCGCCATCGCGCGGCCGCCGTCGAGCGGGATGACGGGAAGCAGGTTGAACAGGTTCAGAAAGAAGCCGAAGAACGCGAGCGCGCGAAACAGGTCGTTACCCGTTGCTTGCCAGATCAGGATGCAGGCCACTGAGCCGAGGCTCCCCAGGACAGGCCCCGCAAGCCCGACCCGGGCTTCGGCTAGCGCGTTGTCGCCCATGGAGCGCGCGCTGATCACCGCGCCGAGGAACGGGATGAACATCGGGGCGCTGGCCTTGATGCCCTCGCGCCGCAGCTGGATCACATGGCCCATCTCGTGGACGAGCAGCAGAACCACGAACCCGGCCGCAAACTGCCATCCCCAGATCAAGGTGTAGGCCGCGAAGGAGACGAACATCGTCCCAGCGGTCGTGAGGACCTTCAGCTTCGGTAGCAGCGCGAGGATCACTTTGATCTTCGCCAGGAACGCAAGGATCGCGGCGAAGATCGCCCCGATCTTCCGCCGGAGGCCCGACCGCTGTTCTGGCTCGGGCTGGTAGGGCGGCGGGGAGGAGTAGGCGGGTCCGAGCGGCCCTTTTGGCGGTGGCCTATCGGCCGTCGAGGAGGGTGGGAGCCATTGCGTGCTCGGTTCCATATCGATTGATTGTGGCAGCCGGCAATCGGGTTTCTAGACAGCTCTTACGATGCCCTTCGGCAGCGCAAGCGGTCGTCCGGCCGCCGGTCCAGAGGTACGCAGCGGGGTCCTATACTGATCTCATACCCCCGGGGACGACAGGCTTCGACGTGGTCGATTCGTGGGGGTGGTTGCGAGTCGAGGTTCCGGGAGGCCTCGTAAAACCCCCGGAAACAAATAAGTGCGGACACGCACACGTATGACCTCGGCCTAGCGGCTTAGTCGCTAACCGTGGATCTCTCGGCCTTCGCCCGCCTGCGGCGGAGATAACCGGGATCAGCTAGCAGGCTTACTCGGGGAGGATCTGCTCCGGCCGACCCGAGGACAACTAACGGAGCTGGCCCTCGACAACCCGGCCGGCGAGGCGAGTCGAGGGCGAGATCAGAGCGCCGGCTACGCTCGTAGACGCCACCTTTCACGCGGTCGCGGACGCGGGTTCGATTCCCGCCGTCTCCACTGATTCGACCAGCCGCGAAGGACCGCGAATTCGCGGCTGTGCAGCGGAATCCTCAGTAACCGCGAGGCGAAGGAACGCGAACGGATTCCCGCTATTTACGGCTCCTTCCAGAACGCGTCGGCCGCATGACGGCCACACATCAGGCCGGAGTACGGCCACAACGGCCGCAACATATTCGGCGTTTCCCGTCCAGACGTCCCTTTCGCTGCCTACCACAGGAAGCCCACACACCACTTGCATCAACGATGCCGGGCCCGGAGGCCGACGGCCGCGCTGACTGTCGGCAAGCTGGGCGCGTCCGTAGACCGGCTCGAATACTACGAGCGGCAGGTGGCGCAGGGGATCGAGGATTACTTCTCCGGCCGGGCGAGGCACCGGGTCGATGGACCGGGCGCGGCTGTGGCGGCATCGGGCTCTCAGGCCAGGTGAAGCGGGAGGGGTTCATGCGGGCGATGAGCGGCTGCGAACCTCGGACCGGGGAGCGGCTTCGACCTGAGCATGGGCGCACGAGGGT